>CAYGWJ010000111.1:0-4753 GCA_964353405.1 uncultured Anaerolineae bacterium | reverse complement strand
GTGGGCGGCGTCATTCTCGTCACCCGGCAGACGACGACGAACGAATTTCGCCAATACATGTTCGGCGGCGGAGCCGGGCAGGATCAGCTTGCTGCGCAGTTAGCCGACTATTACACGCAGAACGGGTCGTGGAGCGGCCTCGAGGCATACATCGGCGAAAGCAGCATGATGACGCGCGGCGGAGGACCGGCCGGGCCTGCAGGTCAGGGCGGCCCAGGCCGCCGCATCGTCGTCGTGGACGCGCAAGGCAACGTTGTGGCCGACTCGACTGGAGCCACCCGCGGTCAGCTGCCGTCCAGCCAGCTCTCGCGCGGCGTGCCCATCGTGGCCAAAGGCCAGCGCGTAGGGACGCTGATCGTATCCGGCAGCGGGCTGATGGGCGGCATGATGGGCGCGCCCGAGCAAAACTTTCTCGACCGCGTCAACCGCGCCGTGTTGATCGCCGGACTCGTGGCTGGAGTCGTGGCATTATTACTGGGATTCATCGTCTTTAGAGGCATTACCGCGCCGCTGGGCCGGTTGACACGCGCCGCGCACGCCGTGTCCGAGGGCGACCTTTCTCAGCGTGTGCAGATTCGCAGCGGCGACGAGATCTCTGACCTGGGCGCGGCGTTCAACACCATGGCATCCAACCTCGAACGCGGCGAACAGGTGCGGCGCGAGATGACGGCCGACATCGCGCATGAGCTCCGCACACCGTTGAGCGTGATTCAGGGCAACCTGGAGGCAGTGCTCGACGGCGTCTATCCGCCGGACGCAGAACACATCCAGCCTGCGCTCGACCAGGCGCAGTTGCTGGCACGATTGGTCGAGGACTTGCGGACCTTGGCCTTGGCTGAAGGGGGCCAGCTCTCGCTCAATCTTCAACCGACCCATGCAGCGGAACTCGTCAAGCGCATCGCCACAGCCTTCGAACCCGAGGCCGCCGAGAAACGCGTGACACTGTCGGCGAGCACGCCCCCTGCCCTGCCGCCGGTTCGCGCCGACGGCCAACGCATCGCGCAGGTGCTTACCAATCTCCTGGGCAATGCGCTACGGTACACGCCGGAAGGCGGGCGCGTTGAGCTTGAATTGCGGACCGAGCTGCTTTCCGTTCTCGTCACCGTTAAAGATACCGGTTCAGGAATTGCTGCCGAGGATTTGCCGCACGTCTTTGACCGCTTTTATCGCGCAGACAAGAGCCGCTCGCGCGACCCGCGCAGCCGGGGAGGCAGCGGGGGGGGGAGCGGACTGGGGTTGGCGATTGCGCGGAGCATCGTGGAAGCGCACGGCGGGCGCATCTGGGCGGAAAGCGAAATCGGCGAGGGAACGACCATCACCTTCACCTTGCCGATTGCAACGTAGAGACGACCCGGTAGAGACGACCCGTCGGGTCGTCTCTACACCAATACCTGAAGCGCGCGCGGCAGCATCTTGAACGTCGCAGGCGCTTCGCCGAACAAGTCTCCCTCGGCCTGCAAAAACATCCGGCCATCTGCTTCGACCGTCACCTCGAGCCCGACGTATTCTTTCACCTTGGGATGCGTCAGGTGCGTGCCGTTGTAGACGCGCGGCACGGCCATCAAGAACTCGACCTTGCCCCAATCACCCAGCGTGATGACGTGGAATTGTCCATCGTCCATTCTAGAGTTGGGACTGATGTGCATCCCGCCGCCAAAGAAATGCGCGTTAGCCACGATGACCGAGTTGAGCACTTGATCAAATGCCTGCCCATCCAGTGTCCAGTGCACGCGCTTGTTGCGATAGGTAAACAGGGTGATGACCAGATTGGAAAGATAAGGAATGGTTCCGCCGCCAACCTTGGCCGAGCGATTCACGCGGTCCGCCACCGCGCCGTCAAAGCCGATCCCGGCCACGTTGATAAAGTAGCGTGTGGTCGTTCCCTCACCCAGCTTGCACACGATTTGTCCCGCGTCGAACCAGCGCGGCTTGGCCTTGAGCAAATGCAGCGCCGACTCGAGCGGGTCGCGGGGCAGACCGATGCCCCGGCCAAAGTCCGAACCTGTCCCACCGGGGATGAGGCCCAGCTTTACGTCCGGGTCGGCGCAACCCTCCACGATCAACCCGTTGACGACTTCGTTGAGCGTGCCATCGCCGCCGACAGCGACAATCGTTCGATAGCCGGCCGCCACAGCATCGCGCGCGAGCGTGGTGGCGTGACCCGGCTCGTGCGTGAACTCGGCGTCGAATTGCGCGCCTGCGATCCGCAGCCGATCTTCTATGCCCGCCCAGCGTTGACCGGTCTTGCCGCTGCTCGAAGCGGGATTGACGATTACAAACATTTCGGGACGTGCCACAGGTCTCCCCCTCAGCTTTGCTCAACACTTGCACGCAAGTGGCGAATTGCCTCGGCCACACTGGCCCTGCCGGCAAAGACGGATGCCCCGGCCACAAGCAGGTTCGCCCCGGCCTCGACCACGCGCGGCGCAGTCGCCGTGCTGATGCCGCCGTCCACTTCGACGTCGTGGTCAAGCCTGCGCTCGTTCATCATCTGCCGCACACGCGCGATCTTGGCCAGCGTGCTTTCGATGAACTTTTGCCCGCCAAAGCCGGGATTGACCGTCATCACCAACACGTGATCCAGGTCGCCGAGGATGTCATCCAACGTCGCTACAGGAGTAGACGGGTTGAGCGCCACGCCCGCCTTTTTTCCCAATTGGTGAATCTGCTCGACGATGCGATGCAGATGAAGCGCGGCTTCCTGGTGGACGATGATGACATCCGCGCCCGCCGCAGCGAAATCGGCCACGTAGCGTTCCGGCTCGATGATCATCAAGTGCGCCTCAATAGGCAACGAGGTGGAGCGGCGCACCGCCTGGACCACGAGCGGTCCAAAGGTGATGTTGGGAACAAAGCGCCCATCCATCACATCCACCTGGATGCGGTCGGCCCCGGCGGCCTCGGCTTCCTTCACCTGCTCGCCCAGCCGCGTCAGGTCAGCGGAGAGTATGGACGGGACGATCAAAAGTTGGGGCACAGTACCCTCGTTTGGGTGTCGTCTTGGCTCTCGACCACATTCGGCTGGCCGAATGGATCATGGGCGATGGGGAACGTCGGCGAGTTTATGCCGCTTGTCTGCGATGACGTCGAACAGCTTGTCGAACGACTGGACGAATTTGTCCACGCCCTCGACAGACAGTTGCTCGCCGATCACGCGCATGTCAATGCCCAGGTCGGCCAATGTCTGGAATGCGGCGCGCGCTTCGTCCAGTCCATTCGCGACGGTTACCGCTGCCTTGCCATGATCGCGGAAGGCCACAATGGTTTCATCGGGCATGGTGTTGACCGTGTCCGGGCCGATGAGGGTCTCGACGTACAGCACGTCGCTATAAGCCGGATTCTTGGTGCTGGTGCTGGCCCACAGCACGCGCTGGACGCGAGCGCCTTGCGCCGCCAGGGCCTTGAACCGCTCGCTCCCGAAAATCTGCCGGAACCGCTCGTAAACCAGCTTGCTGTTGGCGACGGCGATCTTGCCGCGCACTGTGTCTGCCTTGCCTTCCAGCAATTTGTCCACCAGCGTATCCACACGGCTGACGAAAAAGCTCGCCACCGAAGCCACGCCGTCTATCGGCAAGCCCTGGCGCACGCGGTCTTCCAGCGCGGCCATGTACGCTTCCGCCACCGCCTCGTAATGCTCCACCGAAAACATCAGCGTGATGTTGATGTTGATGCCTTCGCTCAACAGTTGCCGGATGGCGGGCAGGCCTTGACGTGTGGCGGGGACTTTTGTCAGCAGGTTCGGGCGATTGACCGCCGCGTGCAGCCGCCGCGCGTCGGCCAGCGTGCCGGCGGTGTCGTGCGCCAGCCGCGGTGAGACTTCGATGCTGACATAGCCATCGTCACCACGCGTCGCATCGAACACCGGGCGCAGCACGTCTGCTGCCGATCGGATGTCGGCGATCGTGAGCGCGTCGTAAATATCCGCGTCGCTCGCACCATGGCGGATCAACTCGCGCATCGCCTCGTCATAGTCCGAGCCATGCGAGATCGCTTTTTCGAAAATAGTCGGGTTCGACGTGATGCCGCTGATGCCGTCTTGCTCCACCAACCGCTTCAATTCGCCAGAGTTGATCAACCCCCGGCTGATGTTGTCGAGCCACACGCTCTGTCCAAGCTGTCCAAGTTCAAGCAACGGATTCATAGATTCAACTTCTCCCAACACAAGATTTGACACCAAGGCGCCATGGCGCAAAGAGAACCTCGCGTCTTGGCATTCAGCAGAAAAGGTCATGACTCTAATGCGGCAACCTTGGCCAACCTTCGCACGTGTCGCTCCTCACCAGAGAACTGCGCGCCGACGAACGCCTGCACGAGTTCCTTGGCCACTTCGACGCCGACGACGCGCGCGCCCAGGCACAGCACATTGATGTCATCGTGCTCCACGGCCTGATGCGCAGAGTAGGTATCGTGGCAGAGCCCGGCGCGGATGCCGCGCATTTTGTTTGCTGCGACGCACGCTCCTACGCCGCTGCCACAAATCACAATACCTCGTTCAGCTTCTCCACGTTGAACTGCTTCGCCCACGAGCCAGGTAAAGCTCGGATAATCGTCGGACGAATCGAGCGCGTGCGCGCCCATATCCACGACCTGATGCCCGGCCTTGTGCAAAAGCGCGATAATGTCCGCCTTGAGCGAAAATCCGCCATGATCGGCTCCGATTGCAAGGCGCATATCCAACCCCCTCATCCCCCGGCCCCTTCTCCCCCGCCTTTGGCAGGGGAGAAGGGGAGATTAACCCCCTCATCCCCCGGCC
>CAYGWJ010000110.1:0-2882 GCA_964353405.1 uncultured Anaerolineae bacterium | reverse complement strand
GCCGCGTGGAGAAACGGCGCCGGCATCGGGTCGAGTTACTACCGGACAACCGATGGCGGCGCGACCTGGCAGCGGGTCTATTCGACAGACTATGTGGGCACGCTGGCGATCTCGCCGCAGTATGCCAGCGATCACACGCTCTATGCTTCGGCCCGCTCGGGCCGGGTCGTGAGCTCGACCAATGGGGGCGATCAATGGGCCGAGGTGGGAACGTGGCCGTCTGGCTCAAGCAGTCCTGGGGTAACGCAGGTGGCCTTGCCGCCCAACTATCCAGCGGACGGCACAGTCTTTGCTGCTGGCAACAGTGGGTTTCTGCGCTTGCTCCCTGGCACGACGACCTGGGAGCTGGCAGCTTCCGGCCTGACGACGGGCACGAGTGTCGTCGGGATTGCTGTTTCTCCAAACTATTTCGCAGATCATACTCTTCTGGCGACGGCTGGCTGGTCTGAAGGCTCGACGCAGCACCACGGCGTATTCCGCTCCACCGACGGCGGCGTGAACTGGCAACCGGCAAATACAGGCTTGCCCGACGCATGGATACGCTATGTTGCTTTCTCGCCCAATTATGCCACCGACCATACCGCCTACGTAACTTTCGAGAGCCAACTCTATCGCTCCATTGATGGCGGCCTGCGCTGGACGGCCATTGGCGCGCCTCCAGGATTGCCTTATCTCAGCCGTCTGGTCGTGAATAGAGCCGGCAACTTGTATGTGGCCTCCAGCAGCGGTATCTGGCGCTACACAACGCCAGCGCAGGACATCCTGATCAACGGCGGCTTTGAGGCAGACAGTGGCTGGGACATGCCCCAGACGCCGTGGCCGGCCGGGTATTCGGACCGTGTGGCCTATGCTGGCAAACGGTCCATCCGTGTGGGTGTTGACTATGGGAATGTGGTCTCGCCGGCCTACTCCTCTGCTCGCCAAACGGTGACCATCCCGGCCGACGCGATCAGCGCCACGTTGAGCTTCTATGTCTATCCGATCTCGGGTGAATCGGTGGCGACTGGGCCAAACCGGGTGCTAGGGCACGAGGTGGATGCTGGCATGCCATCTCCACTGGGCATGAGCTCCGGCGACGCGCAATATGCGCTGATCATCCCGCAGACAGGCAGCACCCTCATCCCGCGCATCCTCTTTTGGGGTCTCTCCAATGCACAGGCCTGGCAGCCTTTTACCTTTGACCTCACATCGTACGCAGGCCAGACGTTCCTGTTACACTTGGGCGTCTATAACGATGGCGCGGGAGGTCAGACCGGCATGTATGTAGACGGCGCATCGCTGGTCGTTAAGCGAGCCGGCGCAGGGACGCACCCGTTGTATCTGCCCCTCGTCGTCAAAGACTAGGGGCGTGACACGCAACCGAGCCTACGGGCCTTGTCTAACGCACTACTGCGTGTTGGACAAGGCCCGCAAAGGGTTTCTAGCGTGACCGACAACGGCCACGCGCATCTGCCAAGAGAACGCTCTGCCGTGTCACCATCGGCAGGTAGACGCGATATGGATTGACCGTCAAACTCTGCGCGTTCGACGCACTGCTTTTATAGTTGATGTCCCCGCTGTACGTGGCAGTGATAGTGTGTGTGCCTATAGTGAGCGCGTTGGTGCTGTGGATCGCCACGCTGCCGGAGAGCGTGACGTCGCCCAGTGGCGCCCCATCCGCGTTCGTCGGCGCGATCCCGCTAGACATGGTGCGGCGCATGGACTGTCCATCGCGCCTTAGCTTGCTTGCCTTTGCGATTGGGATTACACCGTTGATGCGGCTCGTGTTTCACGCTGGACTGCGGCGGTACGAATCATGCAGTGCCCTCAATGTAAATTTGGTAAGGTCATTTGTGAACCACCTCGAACTATGTTATCATATCATTCGTCTATTCCACTTTCGAGGGAGTCTTATGAGTAATCACGTCAGCGATCCTCATTCCGGGACCAACGCCCCTTCCCCGCATGGAGGTCCCAGCGGGGGCGAGGCGGACGTCGGGCGCTACGCCCTGCGGATGGTCAATATCGAAAAGTATTTCGGCCTTGTATGTGCCCTCAAGAACGTCAATTTAAAAGTAGACCGCAACGAGATCATCGGACTCATCGGAGACAACGGCGCCGGTAAATCAACCATGGTGAAAATCCTCACCGGCGTGTTTCCGCCGACCAGCGGCGAGCTCTACGTGGCCGGCCAGAAGGTGGACCTCCGCACCTATAGCGTCAAACAGGCGCACGCGCATGGGGTCGAGACCGTCTACCAGGATAGATCGCTGGGCGAGAAGCAGGTCCTGTGGCGGAATTTCTTCATCGGACGTGAGATCACCCTCCCCTTCGGTTTCATCAACGTCAAGAAGGAAAAGGAAATCGCCAACGAGATCATGGTCAACACGATCGGATTCCGGGGCAAGGGAATCACCGTAGATTCGAGTGTAAAGTTGCTTTCCGGCGGTGAGCGCCAGGGGGTCGCGATCGGAAGGGCGATGTATTTCGAAGCCGAGCTCATCATCCTGGACGAGCCGACGGCTGCCCTCTCCTTGAAGGAAGTGCGGAAGGTGCTCAACTTTGTGCACAAGATCAAGGAGGCCGGCAAGGCCTGTGTCTACATCTCCCACGACATCCAGGACGTGTACGAAATCTCGGATCGCTTCGTCATCATGGATCGCGGGGAGATCGTGGCGAGCATTATGAAGAAAGATATAACCTTGAAAGCGTTGGATGAATTCCTGCTTGAATACTCTCATGGGCTGAAGGACAAGGAAGAATCATGAAACGACAAAGCTTCCCCCTTGCATTCCTTGGAAAAATCGAAGGTCTCCCCGTAGCCGCGGTACTGGCAGTTTTGTACGGCGTGTTTATCTTCACGTCGCCGACGGTGTTCACCGGGTACAGGATCTACATGTCCT
>CAYGWJ010000109.1:0-6696 GCA_964353405.1 uncultured Anaerolineae bacterium | reverse complement strand
AAACGATGAGGGCGTTCGTGAGAACGCCCTCGCACTATGGATCAAAGGAAAAACATGGACGAGCTCGCTCAATTCGCCAATCAACAATTCATCAACGTCGAGACCTTTCGCAAGAACGGGCAGGGTGTTCAAACGCCCGTGTGGTTCGTCGAGGACGGCGGCACGCTCTATGTGCGGACGGTGGATAGTTCGTGGAAGGTCAAGCGCATCCGCAACACTCCGCGCGTTCGTGTGATGCCGTGCGATGTGCGTGGCGGGCCGAAGGGTGAGTGGGTGGATGGCACAGCGCGCTTTGCCATGGCGGACGAAGACAGGCGCGTGGGCCGGCTTTTCACTCGAAAGTATGGCTTGCAGAAAATCATGTTCGAAGTGATGGGCAAGTTGCAAGGCCGCAAGTATACGGCCATCGCCATCAGCTTGTAACACAAGTTTCCAACCATAAGGCAGATGTGAACAAACTCAAATGGGTTCTCGTCGCTGTGGCAATCGTGCTGGTCGTGAGCGCGGGCGGTTTTGTTGTCTGGGCAAGTGATGCATCTCAGCCGATGCCGGAAGCGTTGGCCGCGCTGCAATCGGACGCGCAGGTCGCGGTCGAAACAGGCCGGTGGATTGTGTTTCGACCCGCGATCACTGCGCCGACGACGGGCTTGATCTTTTATCCCGGCGGCAAAGTGGACGCGCGCGCGTATGCGCCCGCGGCTCATGCGATTGCGGCGCGGGGCTATCTCGTCGTCATAACGCCGATGCCGCTGAACCTGGCGGTCTTGGGCGTGGACAAAGCGGCGGATGTGATCGAGGCTTTTCCTTCGATCAAGCATTGGGCCATCGGTGGGCACTCGCTCGGCGGGAGCATGGCGGCGAGTTTTGCCCGCAAGCATCCTGATGTGATTCAGGGCATTGTGTTCTGGGCGTCGTATCCCGCCGATAGTGACAATCTGTCGGCGACGAATTTTGCCGTCGCTTCGATCTATGCGTCGAACGATGGATTGGCGACGGGCGGCCGCCTATCCAATGAAAGTGTCGGCGAGATCGCCGCCAACGTCCGGCTGACCGATGTGCTGCCCGCCGGCGTGGCGTTCACGTCGTGGATTACGCAGTCCGGCGCGGCGCTGAACGGCAACACGATCACCTGGAGCGCGCCCAGCGTGCCGACCAACACCGTGACGACGATCAGCTTCCGCGCCACAATCACCGGTACTGGCGGCGCGACGGTGGAGAACATCGTCAACGTCACTGCGGCCAACGCCGACCCGGCGCAAGCCAGTGCGGTCTTGACGATCGCCCGGCCCTACCTGATCTTCCTGCCGCTGACGCTGCGGAACTTTGGGCAGTAGGTTTTCACATCGGGGCGCTGGCGCGCGTTTGAGAGATGTGCGTCCACCTGGTAAACCGGGTGGACGCACTTTTTAAGGCCCGGCGCGCGTTTGGGGAGTTCATGCGTCGCGCAGGCGATACACGGGTCAAACGCCCGCACCACCCCACCGCGCGTTCCAAAGGGATGATTTGACGGGGGATTTCTCATTCAAACCAAGGCCCGGTCAGTTCGCGGCACTTGAGAGGGATGGTGACGTGGGCGCAGCGAGTTCCTGACGCCCGGCGACCAGGCTGTGTTGGCTCAGATTCTTGGCCGAGTGCCGGGGTGATGGCGTTGGGTTTGGTGGCGGTGATGGCGACTTGGCTTTTGCGGCGGATGCCAAAGCGCGCGTGCGTGTGATTCATGCGTCGCCGGATGCGCCGGCGGTGGACGTGTGGGTGAATGGCGCACCCGCGTTCAAGAATGCGCCCTTCAAGGGCATTACGCCGTACGCGGAACTGGCGGGCGGCAACTATGACGTGCAGGTGGTTCCGGCGGGCGCGACGACGCCGGTCGTGATCAAGGGCACGCTCGGTTTTGGCGCGGGCAAAGATTACAGCGTGATCGCGCTGGGTAAGCTGGCGAACATTGCGCCGCTCGTGTTGGAAGACAACAACGCGATTCCCGAAAATGGCAAGGTGCACGTCCGCTTCGTTCATGCTTCGCCCGATGCTCCGGCGGTTGACATTGCTGTAAAGAATGGACCGGTGCTGTTCAAGAACGTTGCCTTCAAGGGCGTGGGCGAGTATCTGCCAGTAGCGGCTGCTACGTATGACTTGGAAGTTCGCCTGGCAGGCACGAACACGGTTGCCCTGAGCGTTCCGGGTGTCAAGTTCGATAATCAGACGGTCTATACGATCTTTGCGATGGGTCTGGCGGGTGGTCAGCCTTCGTTGACGGCAGTCCCCAGCGTAGACGCTTCTCCAGCGGCGGCTCAGATGCCGACAACCCTTCCGGCGACGGGCGGTTCACAGAACTCGATGGTGGCGCTCATCCTCGTGGCGGGTGCTCTCTTGATCTTTGGTGGTATCGGGTTGCGCGGTCGGCTGGCGACGGTCAAGGCTCCTGCGGACAAGTAACATTCCAAGTGGTGCGGTTGTATAATGAGGGTGGTGTCCGCTGAGGGATGCCACCCTCTCTTTGTCCAGGTTGTGCTCGACACAGTTCTAAATTGAGGAGGCATACGTGCGTATCATCATCACTGGTGGGACGGGCTTGATTGGCCGGGCGTTGGCAGAGAGTCTGGCCGCTGACCATCATGACGTGATCGTGCTCAGCCGCTCGCCTGAAAAGGCGATTCTCCCGGCTGGCGTGCGCGCGGAGCGATGGGATGGCCGCACGGCTTCTGGCTGGGGAGCGCTGGCTGACGGTGCGGATGCCGTCGTCAATCTGGCGGGTGAAAGCATCGGCGGCGAAAACATGGTGGCGTTGATGACCAAACGCTGGACGCCAGAGCGCAAGCAACTCATCCGCAGCAGCCGCGTCAATGCTGGCATGGCGGTCCAGCAGGCCATCGAAGCGGCGAAGCAAAAACCTGGCGTGTTGATCCAGGCTTCGGCGGTGGGTTACTATGGTGTGCGCGGCGACGAAGAAATTTCCGAGAGCACGCCGGCGGGCGACGATGCTCTCGCCAAGATTTGTCTGGACTGGGAAGCGACCACTGCCAATATTGAAGAGATGGGCGTGCGTCGTGCCGTGATCCGCACGGCCGGCGTGGTGATGAGCACGCAGGGTGGCGCGCTGCCCTTTATGCTGTTGCCATTCAAGTTGTTTGTCGGCGGGCCGCTGGGCAGCGGCAAACAGTGGTTCTCGTGGATTCACATCCGCGATCAGGTGCGCGCAATCCGGTTTCTGATTGACGATCCTGACGCGCGTGGCGCGTTCAACGTGTGCGCGCCAAATCCGCTCACCAACGCCGACCTCAGCCGCGTGATCGGCCAGGTGATGCGCCGACCGTCGTTCATACCGATGCCGGCCTTTGCCATGCGCCTGCTGTTGGGCGAAAAGGCCACGCTTGTGTTGGACGGTCAGCGGCAGATGCCCAAGCGATTGCAGCAGATGGGATTCCAGTTCCGCTTTCCCGATATGGAATCCGCGCTGCGTGATTTGCTCAAATGAAATAATGAAATAATGAAATTCCAGCATCGCTTTCGCGTGCGGGCTTCGCTGGCCGCTGTTGCCGAGTTTCATAGCCAGACGGCCAGCCTGGCAGTGCTCACGCCGCCGCCCGTGTTCGTGCGCATCCATCGCGCACCCACGATTCAACATGCCGGCGATGAGGTAGGCTTTACGATGTGGTTCGGGCCGCTGCCGATTCGCTGGCTGGCGCAGATTGACCAGGTTTGGGACACCGGTTTTGTGGATCGTCAGGTGCGCGGGCCGTTCCGAGAGTGGGTGCATCGCCACTCGTTCGTGCCTGTGGATGCGACGACGACCGAGGTGATTGACGAGGTGCAGGCTGAGTTGTCATCGCATTGGCTGTGGTGGATCGTAGGCGGCGGCATGTGGTTGAACCTGCCTCTTTTGTTTGCTTATCGCGGCTGGCAGACGCGTCGTGCGCTGGAGGGCGCATCGCCATGAGCCGCGGGCGTCGGCGGCTTGACGACGGCGGCGGTGCTCGCGCGCGCCGGAATGGACGTGACCGTGCTCGAAGCCCATGTTTATCCAGGCGGCTGCGCGGGCACATTTTATCACCAGGGCTATCGCTTTGATGTGGGCGCGACGTTGGCCGCGGGCTTTTACCCGGGCGGTCCGATGGACCTGGTCGCCCGATCGGCCGGGATCGAGCAGTGGCCGGCGCATGCCGCCGACCCGGCTATGGTCGTGCATCTGCCCGATGGCGCGCAGGTGACCCGCCGCGGAGACGAGTCACGCTGGCAAGCCTATCGCACTGCCTTTGGCGAGAAGGCCGAGGCGTTCTGGCGCTGGCAGGAAGATACGGCGGATGCGCTGTGGGACCTGGCGTTGCGCTCGCCCACGTGGCCGCCGCAATCACCGCGCGAGCTGGCGCAGCTTGTTCAAACGGGCCTGGCCTGGCTCGGCCATGACATGCGCCGTCACCTCAAGCTATCGCTGATCGCCGATGCTCTTCAGCCGGTCGAGGCGCACCTGCGTGGCGCGTCTGAGCGGCTGCGCCTGTTTGTAGATGCCCAGTTGCTCATCTCGGCGCAGACGACCAGCGCAAGCGCGAACGCCCTTTACGGTGCTGCGGCTCTGGACCTGCCACGGCGTGGTGTCGTGCATCTGGAGGGCGGCATGGGGACGATAGCCCAGAGGTTGGTGCAGGCCGTGCGTGGGAATGGTGGACAGGTACATTTTCGTCAAGAGGCGAGCCGCATCGTCGTTGAACGAGGCAAGCCCGTTGCAGTGGAAACCAACAGGGGCGATACATTCCCTGCCGACATGGTGATCGCCAACCTGCCGCTTTTGAATGTTGCGCGTTTGTTGGGTGAAAACGCGCCGCGCCATTTGCAGCATTTGCCCGCTCGTCCCCGCGAGGGATGGGGAGCCTTCATGGTGTATGCCGGCCTGGATGATTCCGCCGTGCCGGTCAACTGGCCTGTGCATCATCAGGTCGTGGCGCGCGAACCGATGGGCGAGGGCAACACCGTTTTCCTTTCACTCAGCCCGGCCTGGGACAAGCAGCGAGCACCCGTAGGCCGCCGGGCGCTCACGATCAGCACACACACTGACCTCGCCGCTTGGTGGGAATTGTACGAGCACGACCGGCCCACTTATGAGGCGCGCAAGACCGACTATGCCGAGCGCGTGTTGAAAGTCGCGCAAGTGGCGCTGCCCGCATTGCGTGATGCTGCCGATTTGATTCTGCCCGGCACGCCGGTGACATTTCAACGTTTTACACGCCGTGCAAGGGGGTGGGTCGGGGGCTTACCCCAAACTCGCTACCGCCTGCTGCAAGCACTAGGGCCGCACCAGATGCCTGGCGTGTGGATGGTGGGCGATAGCATTTTTCCAGGTCAATCCACGGCGGCGGTTGCACTGGGCGGGTTGCGCGTGGCGTCTTCGATTTTGGCGGAGCAAGGCGTGCCGGTGGAGCAGCGCCCGCCTGTGTCTTTTGCGCCGACGGAAAACGCACTGTGAAGCGAGATCAGCAAGTGTCCTCGTCGGTAGCCTTGTGGTGGATTCGGCGTGATTTACGTCTGAGCGACAATCAGACGCTTGCTGCTGCGCTGGCCGAAGCAAAGCAAGTCGTTCCTGTCTTTGTCCTTGACCCGGCGTTGTGGAAATCGCCGCACGTAAGTGAAAAGCGGCTGGCGTTTCTGCTCGGCGGACTGCGCCAGCTCGACGCCGATTTGCGCGCCAGAGGCAGTCGGCTGATCGTTCGGCAAGGTAGGCCAAAGCAAGAACTGGCTGCATTGATGGCCGAGACCAGCGCCCAGGCCATTTTTGCTGAGGAAGATTTTGCGCCATATGCTCGGCGGCGCGACGCGCAAGTTGCAGCGAGTCTGCCGCTGCGCCTGGTCAGCAGCTTGACGGTTCACCCGCCTGCCATGGTGCTCAAAGCCGACAGCAGACCGTACACGGTGTTCACGCCGTTCAGCCGAGCGTGGAAGGCGCTCACGCCGCCTTCGCTCAGCTCGGTGTTGCCTGCGCCAGAGCGCATCTGCACTGCTAGCATTAGGAGTGAAGCGATTCCGTCCGAGCCGGCGTTGCCCGTGTCTATTCCTTTTGTGCCTGGCGAGGCAAAAGCCCAGCATCGTCTTAGCCTGTTTATAGACCAGGACGATCCGTCCATCTACCGCTATGGTACTGGTCGGAATCGAATGGATTGGGATGGCACGTCTCAGCTTTCGACCTATCTGCGTTTTGGGATGCTCTCCGCTCGACAGGTTGCCGTCGCCGCGTACAGTGCCATCGAAGCTGCACCAACCCAGTCAGCCCGGGCTAGCGCCGAGATGTGGCTGAACGAACTTGTCTGGCGCGAGTTTTATGTTTCGATCTTGTATCACTTTCCCGATGTGCACAAGCAAGCGTTCCGCGCCGAGTTGCGCGATATCCAATGGCGCAACGACGAGGGCGAGTTCGCCGCGTGGTGCGCGGGACGCACGGGCTATCCTGTCGTGGATGCTGCGATGCGTCAGTTGAACGAGACCGGTTGGATGCACAACCGCGCCCGTATGATCGTTGCCTCGTTCCTCGTCAAAGACTTGCTGACGGATTGGCGTTGGGGTGAGCAGTGGTTCATGCGGCATCTCGTGGATGGCGACCCCGCCGCGAACAACGGCGGCTGGCAGTGGACAGCGGGTGTGGGCACGGATGCTGCGCCATACTTTCGTATATTCAACCCGGCCTTGCAGGGAGCCAAGTTTGATCCACAAGGA
>CAYGWJ010000108.1:0-3218 GCA_964353405.1 uncultured Anaerolineae bacterium | reverse complement strand
TTTCGGACAGGACCCCAAGAAGCCGCCCAAGATCGTCTATTACGGCGAGAAGAAATGAGCCGGGAGGGTCACGAGGCTTTTACCAGGGGGACGAAGCGGACGGCCAGCAACCGCTCCCTCATCAGGCCTTTCTCTTCCCTGCGGACGAGAAATAACTCCTGGAGATAGGTCCCGACAGGGACGATCATCCTCCCCCCGGGACCGAGCTGGCCTTCTAGGGACTCGGGCATCCTGGCCGCGGCGGCGGTCACGATAACAGCGTCGAAAGGCGCGGATTCCGGCCAGCCCCCGGACCCGTCGCCGACCCGGTAGTGAATGTTGGCGTAACCCAAGCTATCGAGGATGGAGCGGGCCTGCAGGGCCAGGCTTTCGACGATCTCTATGGTCCAGACCTCCCGGGCTATCTCAGCCAGGACCGCCGTTTGATAGCCGGACCCGGTTCCGACCTCGAGGACCCTCTCCCCGCCCTGAAGGCCGAGCGCCTCGGTCATGTAGGCGACGATGTAGGGCTGGGAGATCGTCTGGCCTTGGCCGATCGGCAGGGGCTCGTCGGCGTGGGCCCAGCCCCGCATGCCCTCGGGAACGAAGAGGTGGCGGGGGACTTTATTGATCGCCGCCAGGACCAGCGGGTCGCGGACTCCTCTGGCCCGGATCTGGGAATCCGTCATCACCCGGCGTTCTTTTGCGAATTCTCCGTTCAACGGAGATGATCCTTATCAGTAGGCGCGGGCGAAATAGGCGACCGCCTCCCCTTTCTCGCCGCAGGCCACACATGGGCCTAATGCCTTTTCTCCATCCCCATCGATGGGGCCATCGATGGGGATGACCCGGATCGTGGCCATGGTCTCGGTCTTGATCCTGTCCTCGCACGCTTCGCCGCCGCACCAGGGCGCCCGGACGAAGCCGCGCTGGTTTTCCAGGATATCCTTGAAGCCCTGGTAGTCCGAGGCGTCACGGATATTTGCTTCGAGGAATGCCCGGGCCTGAGCCATGAGCCCGGCCTGGATACTCTCGAGAAGGACCGGGACGCAGGACGTGAGCGAAGCGAGCGGGACGGTCTCCTTGGCCTTCGTGTCCCGGCGGACGAGAACGGCCTGCCCGGCCTTGACGTCGCGAGGGCCGATCTCGATGCGCAGGGGCACGCCCCGCATTTCGTATTCGGAGAACTTCCAGCCCGGCGTCGCTTCCTCGCGGGCATCGATCGAGGCCCGGACGCCGGCCGACCGCAATTTCTCGACGGCGGCCTGGGCGACCGGAAGGACCGACTCCCGCCAGTTGCCGATGGAAATAGGAACGACCATCACCTGGACCGGGGCGATCCGGGGCGGGAAGCGCAGGCCGGAATCGTCGCCGTGGACCATGATCAGGGCTCCGATCGTCCGCGTCGTCATGCCCCAGGAGGTCTGCCAGACGTACTGGAGGGTCTGGCTGCGGTCCTCGAACTTGATGTCGAAGGCCTTGGCGAAGTGCTGGCCCAGGTTGTGCGACGTTCCCATCTGGAGGGCCTTGCCGTCGGACATCAGGGCTTCGATGGCGTAGGTCATCGAAGCCCCGGCGAACTTCTCGCTCAGGGACTTGCGGCCGGAGAGGACGGGGATGGCCAGTTCGGTCTCGCAGAACTCCTTGTAGAGCCCCAGGATCTTCAGGGTTTCGGCCTCCCCTTCTTCCGCCGTCTCATGGCACGTGTGGCCTTCCTGCCAGAGGAATTCGGTCGTCCGGAGGAACGGCCGGGTCACCTTCTCCCAGCGGACGATGTTGGCCCACTGGTTGATCAGGAGAGGCAGGTCGCGCCAGGACTTGATCCACTTGGCGTACATATGGCCGATGATGGCTTCGGAGGTCGGCCGGACGGCCAGTTTCTCTTCGAGTTCCTCTTTGCCGCCGATCGTGACCCAGGCCACTTCCGGTGAAAAGCCCTTGACGTGCTCGGCCTCCTTCTTGAGGAAGCTCTCCGGGATGAACAGGGGGAAATAGGCGTTGACGTGCCCCGTGGCCTTGATGCGAAGGTCGAGGGCCCGCTGGATATTCTCCCAGACCGCGTAGCCGTGCGGCCGGATGACCATCATCCCCTTCATGGGAGTGTAGTCGGCGAGTTCGGCCTTCTGGACGATCTCCACGTACCACTTCGCAAAATCGTCGCTCTTCTGCGTGATCTGTCTGACCTGCCGTTCGTTCTCTTTCAAGTCATCTCCTTGTCATTGAGCGTTTTACGATTCTAGCCGCGCCCCCGAGAATTGTCAAGAAAACCCCGCCCGACCCCTCTGAAGCCGGAAATATCCCCCGCGGGTTCACCGGTAGGGGTGATTGACCGGTCCCGGAGGCCCGTGCGAAGCTGGTCTCGCCAATTTCAGAGGAAAAGGAATTTCAATATGCTGAGAGGGATTTCCTGGGAGTCCAGGCCCGTCCGGCAACGGCCGCCCGAACGGGGATTCAAGCTCTCCCTGCCGATGACCGTCGAGGGACCGGACCCCGACGGCACGTTCTTCCACGAAGAGACGACACTCACTTTCATGAGCCATCAGGGCGCCCTCTTCCCCCTCAAGAACCAGGTCGCCCTCGACTCACGGCTCAAGCTCGTCGTCTCCCTCCCGCCCAAGCTCGGGGAAGGAAGGAACCTCAAGCTCGTCGTCAAGGGAACGATCGTCGACGTCGACTCGAACGGCGGGGACGGACACTCCCGCCAGGTGGCCCTCCGCCTCGAGTCGAGGTACATCATCCAGACGGACGCCCTATGACGGGACGTCCGCCCCGGATGCCTAGCCTTTAACGGTGAGAAGAGCGTCCCGAATATGACCCCGCTATTCCCCATGAAGAGGGATTGTTAGAGGCCGTAAGGCGAGAGAAAATAGGGGCTGACATGGACGCTGAAAAGTCTTTTCCTAGTCCCTCCACCCAAGGCGCAGCCGGGGCCGGAAAGAGGGAGCGAACCTTCGATCTTTCTCTTCCGGCTTTGATCAAGGGCCTCGACGCCGCGGGCAGGAAGTTCGAGGAGAGAAACGCGGTCTGCGCCATCAGCGCCCAGGAAGTCTCGTTCCGGCTCAAGGCCCGGCTCATCATCGACTCCCGGGTGACCCTCTTCCTGGACATCCCGCGGACCCTGATCCTCGAAAGCCCCCTTCGCATGGTCCTCTCCGGGGCCGTCGTCTATGTCCGCTTCGAGGAGGGCAACGGCAAGCTGCAGTTCGTCGTCGTCCGCTTGGACCGCGGTTTCCGTCTCC
>CAYGWJ010000107.1:0-13904 GCA_964353405.1 uncultured Anaerolineae bacterium | reverse complement strand
GGGCACGCCGAAAGTTCAGGGTGATAGATGGTGCGCTCCATCGGACGCAAGGTCTTGTGTGTTCTCATGGGCAGCTCCTTGTCGAGGATGACGGCCGTATGATACCCCATTCTGCTCATAGGGTTAGTTTTGCACTATTGCATAAAAAAACTCCTCAGATGCATGATGTGTCTGGGGAGTTGAGCGAGCAGGTTCCGTCTTTCTGGTAGAAGATAGGTCCCTCAATATACCTCGTCGTGCGAACCG
This sequence comes from uncultured Anaerolineae bacterium, assembly GCA_964353405.1. Classification (GTDB taxonomy): domain Bacteria; phylum Chloroflexota; class Anaerolineae; order Fen-1058; family Fen-1058; genus JBGLNJ01. The sequence continues at coordinate 13,658 of CAYGWJ010000107.1, read as the reverse complement.
ATGTCGGCCAACACAATCAGGTCGTCACCGCCGGCTGGGTCTGGCTCAAAAGCAAAAACGATCCGGCAATCGTATTCGACCCAGCATGCCCACAATCCTTCCAACTGCCCGTGCAGTTTGTGTGTCTTGAGTGCAGGCTCGAAGGGATTTTCCACCAGCGCCGTCAGGACATCCAGGATGCGCTCCTGCAACAGCGGCTGGCGGCGAGTCCTTTGTTTGAATGCGCGGCGAAAGCTGGCGTCCCAAACTAAATGTCTCATGGCTCACCCAGTAAATCGCGTCCCAAATCCTGTATTGTTCCGTAATGAGCGCGCCCCTCTCTGAACGCCTGAAGCGTGGTACGAGCGTTGCTTGCGATTTCTGCTCGGCGCTGTTCGAGCAACCGTCGTTGGACAATCTCAATCAGGTTCTCCTGATCCTCGACCGAGAGTTGTTCGATCATTTCGAGTGCTTGCTCAAATGGAGTAGTCAAGACAGCCGATTCCATTTCTACCTCTTTCTACGACATTCCACCTCGAAAAGAACAGCACTTCGAGAGTTTCAATTTCGCCGGTCTGCGGGTTCAACCGGGCGATCACGTCATCACCCAGTTCTTCCGTCTCTTGTTCTGGGTAGGGATGTCGCTTGTCAATATAAAGGATGTCCGCCTCGCGGTCATATTTCAGGCTCAATTGCGCTTCCATTTTCACCACCCACTTCGGCCGTGCTTCGCAAATAGGGACCGGACAACTGTGTCATGGTCTGGCTCTACTGGCAACGCGCGTCTTTCACTTTGAGCATTTGGCTCACTTGAGTATACGCGATGCGGCGGCGGGTGTCAATGGGGGCATCATGGCGCAGACATTCCCTGGCTTGGATTGAGGTTGATGCGTTACCTGCGCGACCTGCTTCCCGGATGTTACAGACTCGCGCCATGGTATCATCGCAGATTGTCGTAATCCACGCCGGGGTCGAAGCACACGGTACGCAGGTCTTTTCGCTCTAGTATTCGATGGGGCAGGTCACGCTGAACCAAGCCGTGGCACGCTAGCTAAAGGCGACACGCGATTTGCTGCAGCAGAACCAGTCGCCGACCACGCGTGCGACCTATGCCGCTTTGCGGCGGCAGGTGGCGCAGAAACGGGTCGTGGCGGCCTTGCGCCACCTGCGTAAAATGGGGCTGTTGCCAGAGTCCGCCCTCGCAGCACCCGCGGCGGATGCGTTGCAGCGCTGCAGCCCCGCAGCGCTGCACGCAGCCCACTTCTTGAAAAACTCGCAGATCGCTGCAATGGATAGGCCTCAAATTGATGAGACTCTAATTGATGAGGCTCAAATTGAGGCTCCAAGACAGCTTTTGGACGATCTGCCGCTCGCCGGGATGTTGGGCGACTGGCCCAGCGCGGCGCGGGACTGGCTCCCGCTCGCCCGCGCAATTTCGCGCCCTGTGGGTTTGTGGGCAACACTCTGCACCGCACACAACCAACCATCCATCACTGACCACCGATCACTGATCACTTTCCCACTCCCCACTCCTCCAACCGCTTCCGCACCGCATCAGCCCGAGTGTCTTCGATCTGTTCAAAAATCTCCAGAGCGGCCTGAGCACTGGCAATGGCCTGTGTCCGGTCGCCCAACTTATCCTGCGCCAGGCTCATGTTGCCCAGCGCGGTCCCTTCCCCGCGCCGGTCGCCGATCTCGCGGCGAATGATCAGCGCCTGTTCATACAACTCGATGGCGCGGAGCGTCTCTCCCAGGTCCGCGTAGGCATTGCCTAGGTTGTTCAGCTCAATCCCCTCCCCGCGCCGGTCGCCAATCTCGCGGTCAATGACCAGCGCCTGCTCAAAGAACTCGCTGGCGCGGAGCGCGTCCCCCAGTTCCGCATAGGCAATGCCCAGCTTGCCCAGCGCGTTGCCTTCCCAGCGCCGGTAGCCGATCTCGCGTTCAATCACCAGCGCCTGCTCAAAGAACTCGATGGCGCGGCGCACCTCTCCCAGGTCCGCGTAGGCCTGCCCCAGGTTGACCAGTGTGCCACCCTCCCACCAACGATCACCGGTTTCGCGTGCAATGAACAATGCTTGCTCGTGGTACTGGATAGCTTTTTCGGCATCACCCAGGGCCGTGTAGGCATTGCCCAGGTTGCCCAGCGCGTACGCTTCCCCACGCCGGTCACCGATCTCGCGGACAATCACCAACTGTTGCTCATACAACTCGATCGCGCGGCGCACATCCTCCAGGGCCGCGTAGGCCAGCCCCAGGTTGCCCAGGTTGTGGCCTTCCCCGTGCCGGTTGCCGATCTCGCGGTCAATCACCAGCGCCTGCTCAAAGAACTCGCTGGCGCGGAGCGCGTCCCCCAGGTCTGCGTAGGCAATGCCCAGGTGGGTTAGGTGTGCCCCCTCAGCTTGACGGTCCTTGATCTGGCGAGCGGCAGTCAGCGCCGAGTCCAGCCAAAGGATGTATTCGCGTGGATGCAGACGCAAACCGAGAATGTCTCCCTTCCATGCATATTCGCTGCACACCGCTGCAACTGCTCCACTGGCGCCGATGTGGCTTTTTGCCCACGCCTGCCCCGCTCGAATGTTGGGCCACTCCAGGTCAAACAGCCCCAACCCTCGCATGAGCTTGTATCCACCTTCCAGGTACAGCGAGTTTGCTTCCGATAGCACTTGCTTGTAATACGCCGCATGTCGCCCTTGAGCCTCGGCCCGTTCCTCCTCGCCCAGCCTCGCCCCCGCAAACAACCGCACCAGGTCGTGCAACCTATACCGCCCCGTCGTTTCATCCCACTCCACCAGGCTATAGCGCACCAACTCGCTCAACGCCTCTGCCGCCGCCTCGCCTTCCACTGCCCACACCGGCGCCGCCGCCATCCGGTCGAACCCGCCCACAAACACCGCCAACCTGCGCCACCGCGCCCTCAACTCATCCGGCAACAACTCATAGCTCGCCGCCAGCGACGCCTCCACCCCTGTCAACCTGAGTCGCTGCGTCATGTCGCCCAGGCGACGGACATAGTCGCCCGGCGCAATGTCGGCTCGTTCCGCCAGTGCGCTCGCCGCAACACGCAGCGCCAGTGGCAAATACCCGCACAGTCGTGCCATCTCTGCCGCGTGCCCGTCAATCCGTGCCGCGATCCTGAGCAACAGTGTGTGCGCATCTTCCGCCGGCATCACGTCCAGGTTCTTGGCGTGCAGCCCTGGCAACACAAAATGCTGCCGCGACGTCACCAGCAACATGCACGTCTCCGGCGGGATCAGCGGCTCCACCTGCGCCCGGTCAGCCGCGTTGTCCATGAGCAACAACGCGCGCTTGTCGTTCAGCACGGAGCAATACAGCCCGTGCAACTCACCCTCGTTCTCTGGCAGCTTGGCCGTCGGATGATACGCGCGGATCACGTGCACCATCGCCTCCGCCGCCTTGACCGGCGTCGGGCTCGTGCCCTGCAGGTTCAGGTAAAACTGCGCATCCGGGTAACGCGGCGTCAGTTGCCTTGCCAGTACCAGAGCCAGCGCCGTCTTGCCGATCCCGCCCATCCCATGCAGCCCCGAGATGGTCGCACCGCTGATTCCCAGCGCCGCCTCTAGCTCGCGCAACTCCTCCTCGCGCCCCGTGAAATCGCGCGGCGGAGGTGGAATCTGGTGCAGAGCCTGTGGCTGGATGTCAGGGGCGGCATAGACATTGACCGTCGCCGTGCCACTCCCGATGACCTGGGCAATGCCACTGCCCGTGGCTGTTTGTGATGAAGGAGGCAATACGACATCAGCCATCTTGTTCCTCAATCTCCCTTCCCCCAAAGTGGAAGGGTCGAAGACAAGGTCATTCGTATTCGACTTCCCAAGAGGCATCCGGGCGTCGCTCACTGCATATGGCAATCAGCCCATCCAAGCGTCCGGTGCGCTCACAATGCGCAATCAACCCTCTCACATCGTCTGGCTTGGTTCTGCCAGACAGACTTCCATAATCCACATTCATATCGAAACACACATCACGCAATTGGCTCCTGGTGAAGTGGTCAACAAGATTCTTGCGTAATTTGATTCGGCTCTCCTGAGTCAGTTTGCGTGTAGAATGCGGCGTCGACATGTTCGTCAGCTGGTGGAGAACATGCGGAGCATTCACCGTCGCTGCGCCGGCACCTACGACTTGCGCAATGCCGCTCCCCGTCGCCTGTTGATTGACCTGACTGCCGCTGGCAGATGCTCCAATTGATGACGGCAGCATACTCGGAGCCAGAATATCCCTTTGTGCCTCCTCCCGCTTCTCTCGCAGTGCTTGAAGTGCCGATTTCAAGAGTCCTGCTGTGTTATTACAAGCTCGCACGTATATCGCTCGCTGCTCCTCGGAATCATCTGCTGCTTTGTCAGGCCAATGCCATGCTATGAAGGCATATTTTTTGGAGAAATCGTCACCTGGTAGAAGTTGGTCAAATTGTCGGAAATACCGTTCAGCGTTTGTGCGCCACTCTTTGTTCTCAGCGTGGTCCAAATGAAGGTCCCTGATATGAGGTAACTCTTTGAGCAGGCTTTCAACCTTGTTTTCCAGCCCAAGTAATTGCTCTGGTGACGGTGGTGTCACAGCCGGTTCCCTGGAAGCAGGTGGAGCGCCAAGCGGTGGCGGTTGCGGCGTCACGCCATGGAGAGTTTCGAGCAACTGCCGATAGTTTGCCTCTGCGTACTTGGCTCCATGCAGATCAACATAGAACTTGCCCGACAGCCACGACGGAGCGGCTTCTTTCCATTCCCCCTCTCGCAAGATCGGAATGAACTTACGTTGGTTGCCAGTGGTAAAGACCTCGGCAGTCATGATATCGCCCTCGTAACCCGTTCCCCCCACTCGTCTATCGGATTTTACCTTGTAGCGTGGTGTGCAAACAATCAGCACAAAGTCATTCTCTCTGACTGCCCTCTCCATGAACTCAGGCAAATTGTCACCCGGTACGACGCTCCACTGATCCAGCTTCACGTCAACCCCGTCGCCCCGCAGCCTAGTGGCAAGCGCCCGAACCCAGTCACAATGCTGATCACTGTCCCACGAGTAAGACACAAATGCTGTAGGGACTTTAGAGGGCACCACGTTCATTTCTCCTTTCCCGATCCAAGGTTTTGACGAATGTCTAAAGTTTGCACTCCCTTCCCCTGTGGGAGAAGGGTCAGAGATGAGGGCCTACAACTCCCCCTTGAACGCCCGATCCAGCACCGACGGCAACAGCGCCTCCAACTCCGCCGACGTTTCCGCCTGCAGCCGCTTGACCGCGTCCACCTTGGCTTGCAGGTTGTCCAGGTACGCGACGATGCGGCGCTGCTCTTCCAATGGCGGTAAAGGCAAACGAACCCTTGAAAGCAGGGTGGTATTGAAACCGGGTCTGGTTGCGCCACGCACTTGATCAAATACTTGCGTGCGCACCGACTGCGCTCCGTTCAAAGCAGCAAAAGCGAATCGAGGATCGCACCTTGATTGATCAAGTCTTACTCTGAATAGGTGGCCTGTCATCAGCCAGCCATCGCACCCTTTCGGCATCAAGCAGACTTTGCCAAGCGTCGCTCCAGTGCGCGCAAAGAGCAAGTCATCTTCAGCAAGAGTGTATCGTGCCAAGCTCGCTGCTTTTTCAGGTAGCACGTGATCAAGTCTTGCGAGATGCAGCCCTTCGGGCCGCACATTGCCAACATTGAGTACAGGCACACCTTCAGACACAAAATCAGAAGTATGGAGTTGTGCACCGAATGGGCCGGTTTGAATGGGATTGGATCCATCAATACCAAGCTGACCCAACGTGACCGTTTCAACATCACTCAGCAGTGTGAAGAGACAATTTGTTTCGGCGCTCACTACTATCTTCGTTTCTTCCACCGCATTCTGACGTAGCCCGCGCGCCTCCTCGATCTTGGCGGCCAGTTCCTCAATCCGTGCGACGATGCGGCGCTGTTCGTCAAGCGGCGGGAGGGGAATTTCCATTGCCAAGAAAATCGGCACTTTGAGTCGAAGGCGGCTGATGTTCGTTTGACCTGAACTGATGCGCTCTATCTCTTGCCAGATACGTTCTTGTGAAAGGTACAAGTGCAGAAACTTGGCATCGGCGCGTTCTGTGTTAACCTGAAAACATGGGAACTCGCCAGAGACACATCCACCTGCCGTATCAGTCTCAACAATTCCAAATGAACCTTTCCATGCGAACAGCCGGTTGTACACGAAATCGCCCAACTCGGCACGGTATAACTCGCTGGCTCGAATTTCACTGCCTGGCTTCTCTTCTTTGAGAAAAAGCCCTTGTGCATACCATCGCATCCCCAGGATGCGGTACATTGCATCCGGCTCGACTGCGACAGGTCGAGAAACAGATTGCAGAACATCGCCAAATCGAACCTTCGGCCAGCCATTTGCCGTCATATCTTTGTTTTCACTCTTGGAAAGATTGGTCATGTGTGTTACACTATCACCAGGTTCAACGAAAGGTGTGTGACATGGTTCAACTCGATCTCAAATTACCCGATAGCCTGGCCCGCGAGGCCCAGGCCGCCGGACTGCTCACGCCGCAGGCCATCGAACAATTGCTGCGCGAAGAAATCCGCCGCCGCCGCGTCGGCCAACTGTTCGAGGCTGCTGACCGCCTGGCCGCGTTGGATGCGCCGCCGCTGACCGAAGCTGACATCGAAGCCGAAATCCAAGCCGTCCGCGAAGCGAGGCGCTCTTACAGTGCGACTGGTCGCTGACACCAACACCGTCATCTCCGGCTTGCTGTGGCACGGCGCGCCGCGTCGCTTGCTGGATGCTGCCCGCGCCGGCAAGGTCAGCTTGTTCACGAGCGCGGCCTTGCTGGTCGAGTTGGACGACACACTCAGCCGCGCCAAGTTTGCTGAGCGGCTTGAGCGCGCGGGCGTTACGCGGCGCGTGCTGGTGCAAGGCTACGCCACACTTGCCACAGTCGTCAAACCCGCCGCCATTCCTCCGGCGCTCCTGGCCGATCCCGACGACGATGCCGTGTTAGCCTGCGCCGTTGCGGCCCAGGCACAGGCCGTCGCCTCCGGCGACAGCCACTTGTTGAATCTCAAAACGTACCAGGACATTCCCATCTTGACCGTCAACGAGTTGCTGGCTTTGCTCCCCGATTAACTCGACTGTCCTCCAGCCAACACCTGCTCAATCTCGGCCATAATCTCCACAATCCGCTTTTCCTTCGCCGTGATGTCGGCCACCAGTCGCTCCGGCGGCAGGTGCTCAAAATCCTCCTGCGCGTTTGGGTTCTTGATGTCCAGGTTGGCCGAGACCAGTTCGCCGTCTTCGTTGTACTTCAATACGTCCACGGCGGCCACCTTCCACGCGCGCTCGTTCTCCACGCGCTGCGGCGCATCCCACCACGCGATGCACTCGGCGTACTCTTCAAATTGCTGCGGCTTGGTCTTGGAATAATTCTTGCGGCCTTCCGGCAGTGTCATCTCGTAATACCAGATCTCGGTCGTCGGCCCGGTGCGGTCAAAGAACACCAGGTTCGTCGGGATGCTGGTATAGGGCGCAAACACGCCGTTCGGCAGCCGCACGATGGTGTGCAGGTTGAAATTCTTGACCAAATGCTCCTTGATGCGCGCCGCCACACCATCGCCAAAGAGCGTCCCGTTGGGCACGACCAGCGCGCAGCGCCCGCCGGCCTTGAGCGAGCGCATGATAAACTGCAGGAACAGCAAGGCTGTCTCGCTCGCGCGCGTGGCCTCGGGAAAGTTGAGCTGGATGCCCGGCTCTTCTTCGCCCCCGAACGGCGGATTGGTCAGGATCACGTTGTAGCGGTCGGCCTCGCCAATTTCCTTGAGCGGCCTGTCCAGCGCATTGCCCCGCCGGATGTTTGGCCGCTCGATCCCGTGCAAAAGCAGGTTCATCGTGCCCAAGAGATACGGCATCGGCTTTTTCTCGATCCCGAACAGCGTCTCGTTCTGAAGCCGGGCCTCATCGCGCGCCGTCTTGCGTTGTCCCTTCACATACTCGTAGGCTTCCACCAAAAATCCGCCCGTACCGGCTGCTGGATCGAGCACCCGCTCGCCCAGCTTGGGCGCCACGCGATCCACCATGAACTTGACGACAGGGCGCGGCGTGTAAAACTCGCCCGAATCGCCGGCCGCGTCACGCATCTCTTTGAGCATGGACTCGTACAGGTGCGACAGCGTGAAAATCTCGTCCCGCGAAGTAAAGTTGACGCCGTTGATGAGGTTCAGCAGGTCGCGCAGCAAATAGCCCGAAAGCATCCGGTTGAACGTCTCGCGGAACAGCGACGCGATGACGAGCTGCTCCTCGCTCTCGTTCAGCCCGCGCAGTTTGGGCAACAAGTCATTGTTCACAAAATCGAGCAGCTCCGGCCCGGTGCTCCCCTTGTTCGGATCGGCGGCCCAGTCGCGCCAGCGATACGGCGCAGGGATCACGGGCCGGTACGGCTTGCCCGAAAGGATCGCGTTGCCCTCGCGCGTCTGCTCCAGGTCGTCGTAGCACTTTAAAAACAACAACCACGAAAGTTGCGGCAGCCGGTCCAAATCGCCGTTCAGCCCGGCGTCCTTGCGCATCTTGTCCCGCGCCGACTTGATAATGGACGAAAGCTGCGCGCGCGTCGCCACTCCCTCCGCTCCCCTTTGTCCTAAGACAGAGTTTCCCGCGCTCGCCACTCCCCCTTGTCCTGAGACAGGGTTTCCCGCGCTCGCCTCTCCCCCTTGTCCTGAGACAGGGTTTCCCGCGCTCGCCACTCCCCCTTCTCCTGAAACGAGGGCTTTCGTTTCAGGAGAAGGGGGCCGGGGGGATGAGGCACGCTTCTTCAATTTGCCTGAGGACTGTTTCAATCTCATTCTCCACTTGGTCATTTTTGAATCGCAATACACGTACCCCATGCGCCTGCAAAAACTCGGTCCGCTCGACATCGCGCGCAGCCTGTGTCGGTTCGGCATGAATGTTGCCATCCAACTCGACGGCGAGGCTATGCTCGACGCAAAAGAAATCCAGGACAAAACGGCCATAAGGATGCTGCCGCCGGAATTTCAGACCGGCCAGGCGGCGACCTCGCAACGCGTCCCACAACTTGGCTTCGGCGGCGGTTGGCCCCTGACGCAGTTCACGCGCTGCATGGACGATCATTGCTGATGTTTTGCCGCGAGTTTTCCTGGGCATACCTCTCCCCCCGGCCCCCTCTCCTGACAACCAAAGACGTTGTCAGGAGAGGGGGAGGTGGTGCTTCTCCCCCCGATCCCCTCTCCTGACAACCAAAGACGTTGTCAGGAGAGGGGGAGGTGGTGCCGCTCCCTCCGGCCCCCTCTCCTGACAAGCAAAGACGTTGTCAGGAGAGGGGGAGGTGGTGCTTCTCCCCCCGGCCCCCTCTCCTGACTACCAAAGACGTTGTCAGGAGAGGGGAAGGTGGTGCCGCTCCCTCCGGCCCCCTCTCCTGACGACAGTACTTGCGTCGTCAGGGGAGGGGGTCAGGGGGTGGGGCTATACAACAGTGTCTGCATCTTGTCCACCGCTGTCTTCAACTGTGCCGGCCCGCCGAACAACGCCGCAATCTCTTGCACGGTGCTCTGATCGAACGGCGGCACGCGCAGCACCAGCGTCAGGTCGTCAAACTGCCCCACGCCAAAGTCGGCGTACTTGTCCAATAGCTTGTCCAGAATCTCACGCGCGGCGGGCGAATACGTGGTAAAGAACGTGGGTTTGTTCTTGCGCAGTTGCTCGGCTCGGTCGCGGCGCGTGAGCAGCGGCGCGTTGTAGGCCATGTGCAGCAGCAGGTCGAGCGGGTCGGCGTATTCCTGATGCGTGATCGCGGCCAGGTGCTCGGGGTCAATGCCGCATTGCGCCAGCGCCTGCAAAATCTCGGCCCGCCGCTCGGCCAGCGGCCAGTATTCGCGCAAGTGCTGCGCGTCGGGCCACAGGCGCCGCACGCGCTCGCGCACATAATCCGTGAACGACACGGTGCGCAAGACGTGGTCTTCCGCGTCCAGCTCGAACGCCTGCTCGCCGATGATGTAAACGGGCACGCCGTCCACGTAAAACTTGCGCGGCTCAACCGCCGTGCCCGGGAGTGGTACAGCGCCTGGAACGGTCGGCCCGCTTCCCTCTGGCCCTGGCCCGCTGCCGCCCTCGTCCCCCTCGTTCGTCTTGGAGTCAATCACATCGCCGCGCGGATTAATCGTCACGGTCGTGCGGGCTTCTGGCGGTCCGTCGAACGCCGGATCGTAAAACAATTGCGTCGCGCCCACGTAATCAATGATCGTGAACCACGCCTTGCCGTGCTCGTCCAGGATGCGCGTCCCGCGTCCGATGATCTGCTTGAATTCCGTCATCGAGTTGATCGGCCGAAACAGCACAATGTTGCGGCATGTCGGTGCGTCCACGCCCGTCGTCAACATCTGCGACGACGTAACCAGCACCGGCGATTCGCATTCGGGGTCCTGGAAATTGTCCAGGTGCATCCGGCCCTCTTTGCCCTCGTCCGAAACCACCCGCACCACATAATCCGAGTGAATCCGCATCAGGTCGTCATTCTCACGCGCCAGCGCGTCGCGCATGTCCAGCGCGTGCTCCTGATCCACGCAAAAGATGATCGTCTTGTCGTACCGGTCGGTGGCTTTGAGATAATTCGTCAGATGGCGGGCCGCCGTCTCGGTGCGCGTGAGGAGCGAGATCAGCCGCTCGAAATCCTTGGTGCCATACACGCCCGGCGGCACCTCGCGCCCAAAGCGGTCGAGCACGCCGGGGTCAATCTGCAGGCTGTTCACGTCCACGTCCAGCATCACCCGCTGCACGCGATACGGTGCCAGGAATCCGTCCTCGATGCCCTGCCTCAAGCTGTAGGTGTAAATCGGCGCGCCGAAATAGTTGTACGTGTTCACATTGTCGTCGCACTTGGGCGTGGCCGTCATCCCGATCTGCTGCGCGGGAAAAAAGCAGTCCAGAATCTCGCGCCAACTGCTCTCGTCGCGCGCGCTCCCGCGATGGCACTCGTCCACAAAAATCTTGTCAAAGAAACCCGGCGGGTACTGCATATAGAGAGGCCGGCCGTCCGGCCCCGGCGCGGTGAGCGCCTGATACAGCGCAAAGTACACCGTGCGGCTCTTGACCGCCTCGCCCTGAATCTTGTGCAGCGCCTCCCCCAGCGGGCTGAACGTCAGATCCTTGACCTGGTCAATCAAAAAGTTGCGGTCGGCCAGGTAGAGGATATGCTGCGCGCGCTTCATCGCCAGCAGCCGGTGCACAATCTGGAACGCCACGAACGTCTTGCCCGTGCCCGTCGCCATCGTGATCAGGATGCGCGGCTGGCCCCGGATCACCGCTTCCACCGCGCGATTGATCGCAATCTCTTGATAGTAGCGCGGACGCTTGCCGCCCACTTCTTCATAATACGCCGTCAGCGCGTCGGCGGCGTCGCGTTCTTGTGTCAGTTTCAGTTCGCCGCGCAGCCGCGCCCACAGCTCATCCGGCGTGGGGAATGCCTCCAGGTCACGTTCCTTCCCCGTGATAAAGTCATGCTCGATGATGCCCTTGCCGTTCGTGGCATACGCAAACTTGACACCCAGCATCTCGGCGTAGGTCATCGCCTGCTGCAAGCCGTCAGCCGGTTTCTTGTATTCGGCCTTGGCCTCGACAACGGCAATTGCATAATGTCGCTTGAGGTACAGGATATAGTCCGGCCTGCCGCTCTCTTTGCGCGTGTGCTTGCGCCCCAGCGGCATGACCCGGCCCGGCGTGATGGGGTGCTGTTCGGCGATCAGGTCGTCCGTCCAGCCGGCGGCGTGCAGCTTGGGGACAACGTAAGTTCGACAGGTGTCTGCTTCGGACATACGCACGTCTCCACACTCCCTTCTCCCCGTGGGAGAAGGGTCGGGGATGAGGGTCACGCCGCGAGTGCTCGAACACTGCGCGGCGCTTCTAGTGTAGCATACTTCACACCGGAGGACAAAAGAGGTTGTTGCCAGCTTAGGGCGCCAGGTCTGGCACGACCTGGCCGGCGGGGACTTTCCGCACTGCTCATGGGCGAGGTCACCGGCACGGGCAAAAGCAGCGGCGCTGTTTGTCACCTCGATCTCTGAATTTGGAGGCAGGCCCGGTGTCACTCAGGCCACTGTTGCAGTTTCTCTATTCTCTTTCAGCTCGCCGGCAGCAAAGAACACATACGTCAGTGCCGCCGCCAGGCCGTACAGCACCGAGGTCATCACGAACAATGGGCCAAAGCCCCACTTTTGCTGAACAAGGCCAGATAGGTATGGACAGACAGCCCAACCGATGTTCCACGTCACACTGGAAAAGGCGTTTACCGTGGCGCGCTCGTCCTTGGCCACATGCTCCATCGTGAAAGCGTTATAAATAGGTCCGCCCAGATTCATAAGAGCGCCACGGAACCAGAAAGCCAAAACCGCCAGCGGCAATGAAGGTGCAAAGCCAATGATCAACAAGAACGGCAGCGACGCGGCCTGCGCTAATGCGACCGAGCGTATTTTACCCCATCTCTGCGCCAGGAGAGGCGCAGCCAGGGTTGCCACGCCTGTCACCACACTCGACAGGGCAAAAATCACGCCCAGTGTCCCATCCGGCACGTGATGTCGCTCGCGGAAGAACACATTCATGTAGGGGATGAGCAGCGCCGCGCCAACGCTGATGAGGACATTCGGCGCCAATAGTTTGACAATCACCTGCCTGTGATACAAGCCGCGCCACGTCAAGACTGGAGCGGCTTTGAACTGCCTCCAAATATCCTCAGCCGCCAATGTCACCAGGCGCGCGTTCGGCACGACCAGTCTGAGGTTCCAGGTCGGACGCGCGGCTTCGCGCATCCAAAGCAGGGGAAACATCGCGAGCAGGTTCAGCGCCGGGCTGATCAGCAATGCCGCGCCATAAGCTGGAGCGGTGTCCAGTGTCAAAACAAATACGCTGCTCATCCAGCGGGGCAACTGCCCGCCGACAAGACTGCCTGCGAATCCAGACAATGCGCTCAGGCCAAAGCTGGTGCTGAATAACAGCGTGCGCTCGCGCTCGCTCGAATTTTCCATCATAAAGGGTGCGGCGCTAATGTTGAACAGCTCGTTGCCCATGCCCAGTACGACGACGGCAACAACAAGTAGTGCGGAGTTGGTCCCTGAAGCAATTCCCACTATGGCAAGGATCGCGCCGAGCGTGCCCCCTATCATCGCCTTGCGGCGGCCAATGCGATCCGAGAACATCCCCAGCGGGATGGCGGCGATGAGGGCCACTGCGCTGGGCAAGGCGGACAGAAATCCTAAAAAATCTTTCGGGTAACCACGCGCGAGGATATACAGATTGAAGAATAAAGAATAGATGCTGAAACTTGTACCGACCAGTATCGAGTTTAGGAGGTACAGCCAGGCATTGCGCTGGAATAGGCGTGCCAGGGCCTGTATAGGTTCGATGAGGCTGGGTGTATTCACGACAATACAGGGGATACCTGGGCAACGGTCAACTGTCGCAGTTCTGCCATCGCCTTATCAACCGGCGCAAAGTGAAGCGCCTGCATCCCCGAGGCGCGGGCGCCCTTGACGTTCTCCACGAAATCGTCCACGAACAAGCACTCGCCAACGGGCACGCCCAGTCGCCCGGCAGCCAACGGGTAAATGCGCGCGTCCGGCTTGACCAGGCCGACCTCGCCGGAGATGACCATCTCGTCAAAAGCATCGGTCACGCCGCACTGCGTCAAGAGAGCGCGCAACGAC
>CAYGWJ010000106.1:0-6015 GCA_964353405.1 uncultured Anaerolineae bacterium | reverse complement strand
CAGATGGTCGAAGAGCGTGTCGAGGTGCGCGAAGGCGATATCCTCATCATCCACACCGGTTATCACCGCTATGGCTGGGATCAGCCGCTAGCCGACGAAATTCGCTACATGGTCAAGCACCCCGGCCCCGACCGCGAGTTTGCCGAATGGGCCAAGCGCAAAAAGATCAAGTGGATCGGCGTGGATTGCGGCAGCGCGGATCACCCGATGAACACCATCATCCGCACGTGGATGCCCCGCCAGGCTGAAGAGGCTGATGCGCATTTCCGCGCCAAATACGGCAAACCCATGGCGGAAATATTCACGCCGGACAAGTACCAGCTCATGCACATTGAAATGTTCCCGTATCACATCATTCACCTGGAGTGTGCGGGCGGCGACATTGACCTGCTGCTCAATCAGCGCGCGACGATTGGCTGCTTCCCGTGGCGGTTTGTGGATGGCGAATCCTGCATCTGCCGCCTCGTCGCGTTCGTGGACGACGACCGGTATGCTGAGCTGATGGCAAAGAAAGCTGCATGGCCCAAGACTAAATTTGGCGACCTGGTCGCGACCTGCACGCAAATCTAGCAAGATGCAAGATGCAAGAGGCAGGCTGCAGGATGCAAGAGACAGGCTGCAGGCTGCGGGTTGCCTCTTGCAGCCTGCCTCTTGTATGCTGCACCTCGCCGTAACTTGTGCGACGCGGCGGTGTTTCATACTTTGCCGTTTGGTGCTATCTTGCATGACCGGGGAGGTTTTGTGCAATCCATCTCCGTCCTTGAAGGCATTCGTGTCCTTGACATGACCGAGGCGCTGGCCGGGCCGTATTGCGCCATGCTGCTGGGCGATCTGGGCGCCGAAGTGATCAAGATCGAGCGGCCCGGCTCGGGCGACATGTCGCGCGGCTGGGCGCCGCCGTTTGTCGGCCAGGAGAGCGCGTATTTTCTCAGCGTCAATCGTAACAAGCGCAGCCTCACGCTCAACCTCAAGCACGCCGAAGCCCAAGCGATCCTGCACAAGCTGATCCAACAGTCTGATGTGGTCGTGGTCAATCAGCCGAGCCTCGACTCGCTCCGCAAGCTCAAGGCGGATCCCGATACGCTGCGCGACCTCAATCCGCGCTTGATCTATTGCGCGATCAGCGGCTATGGCATGACCGGGCCGTATGCCGGTCAGAGTGGGTACGACCTGGTCGCGCAGGCTCAATCAGGTTTGATGGCGATGACGGGCGAGCCGGATCAGGGGCCGATGCGTTACCCGGTGCCGCTCAGCGATGCGACGGCGGGCGTCTATAGCGCCATCGGTATTCTTTCTGCGTTGTTGGTGCGCGAGCGAACGGGGCGGGGACAGTTTCTCGATGTGGCTCTGCTCGACGGCCAGGTCGCATGGCAGACCAACCTGGCCGGATCGTACTTTGCCACAGGTCAACGACCCAAGAAACTCGGCAACGCACATCCTAACATCGTTCCGTATCAGCCGTTCAAAGCGCGCGACAAGTATCTGATCGTCGCCGTCGGCAGTGAGCGATTGTGGGAGCGATTCTGCCAGGCGCTCGAAATCACAGACAGCATCGGCAAGGATCCGCGCTTTGTTACCAACGCGGATCGCCTGCGTCACCGAGCAGAGTTGATTCCGCTGTTGGAGCAAATCTTTTGCCAGCGTGAGGCCGAGTTCTGGCTGGAGCGTTTGCGCGCTGCGGATATTCCCAGCGGGCCGATCAACGAAGTGGACGAGATTCTGAACGACCCACACCTCCAAGCGCGCGGGATGATCGTTGAGCTAGAGCATCCGGCGGTCGGGCTGGTGCGCTCGCTGGGCAACCCGGTTCACCTGGGCGAGACCCCGGTCAGTTATCGCCTGGCGCCTCCCATGCTGGGGCAGCACACAGACGAGGTGCTCGCGCGGCTTGGGTACGGCGACGAAGCCATCGAATGGCTCAAGTCCGAGGGAGCTATTTGATGACGTTTGACACGGCGCGAAATCGGTAATATACTGGACATTGTTCTCCACGGGAGGACATGGATAGTGCTCCTCATAGCCTGGATCGGTTGACAACACATTCCGTTATCACGAGTTGATTGTTGTCGAAATGTCCTCACCAGTTGTTGGCAAATTGAACCCCTTGATTAATAGTTCGCTGATCTTCTCCTGCAAACATTCCAGGTGGACGACAGGTTAGGCAGCCTGTTGCCTGTTTGACCTGCACTCCACCGGTTGGTTTTGTATAGACAAATCAATACTCGGTTCACCTGCCGAAGCCATCAGAGGTGGCAATGTCTGCGACGCAAGTGGAAATTCGTTTCGGCGCTTACTATGACTCTGTGGTTCTGATGCAGTTGCAGCGCGCGCTGGCGGCATTGCCCGGCGTGCTCGACGCCGGCGTAGTGATGGGCACTGACGCCAACAAAGAGCTGCTGGCTCAGATTGATCTGTGTCCACCGGAAGCTCGGGCCGCCAAGGCCGATGACCTGGTGATTGTGATTCGCGCCAGTGACGATGCCGCCGCCCAGGCGGCACTGGCCCAGATTGATCAGCTTCTTGTGCGCCGCCAGTCTGCGGCCAGTCAAGAGTACCGCCCCCAAAGCCTCGAATCTGCGACCCAGATGTTGCCCGGCGCCCAGTGGGTGCTCATCTCTGTGCCCGGTCGTTATGCCGCGGGCGTGGCGCGCGAGGCGTTGCGGTTGGGCAAGAATGTCTTTCTCTACAGCGACAATGTCTCGCTCGACGACGAAGTCGCGCTCAAGCAAAGCGCGGCCGAAAAAGGTCTGCTGGTCATGGGTCCCGATTGCGGCACGGCCATCATCGGCGGTGTAGGGCTGGGCTTTGCCAATGGCGTGCGTCGCGGGCCGATCGGCGTGGTCGGCGCGGCGGGGACGGGTTTGCAACAGGTCACCTCGCGCATCCACCAGCTTGGCAGCGGCATCACTCATGCGCTTGGCACGGGTGGGCGCGACCTCTCGCAAAGCGTCGGCGCAGTGACGGCTCGCCAGGGGCTTGACCTGCTCAGCCGCGATCCCGACACGCGCGTCATTGTGGTGATCTCCAAGCCGCCTGCGCCGGACGTGGCCGAAAATGTTTTGCGGGTCGCTCGTTCGGCCGGCAAGCCGGTCGTCGTGGATTTCATCGGACGTTCTCCGTCAGCGCGGCAGGTGGACAATCTTTTTTTCGCTGCCTCGCTCGATGAAGCGGCTGAGACGGCTGTGCATCTGGCTGCTCAAACGACGCGATACTCTATGCCCAACGCCTATGACACAACTCGTTTTGCGTCGGGACAGCGATACTTGCGCGGCTTGTTTTCGGGCGGCACATTGGCCTACGAAGCGCAGTTGATCTTGCAGAACTATGTGCCTGTGATCTATTCCAATGCTCCCTTGCGCAAAGAGCACAAGCTGGCCAACTCGCTCGTGAGTCAAGAGCACACGATCGTTGACCTGGGCGAAGATGAATTTACGGTGGGCCGTTTGCACCCTATGATGGACAATGACCTTCGCATTCGCCGGCTGCATCAAGAAGCCAGCGATCCGCAAGTGGCGGTCATCCTGCTGGATGTGGTGCTGGGCTATGGCGCTCATCCCAATCCTGCCGGCGAACTCGCTCCTGCCATTGCGCAAGCCCGCGCTGAAGCGGAACAGGCCGGGCGATACCTGCAAGTTGTCGCCGTCGTGACTGGCACCGATCGAGACCCACAAAATCTGGATGCCCAGGCGCAGCAACTCGAAGCGGCCGGCGCGCGGGTCGAAACCAGCAACCAGGCTGCCGCCCGCGACGTGGGACAGTTGATTCGCGCGCTCAATCCAATACCCAATGTCCAATCTCTAAAACCTGTAGACTTGTCTGTGCTGCGTTCCTTGTCCGCCATCAACGTTGGCCTCGAATCCTTTGCCGAAAGCCTGACTGCCCAGAGCGCACCCGTGATTCACGTGGATTGGAAGCCTGCCGCGGGTGGCAATGAAAAGCTGATGGCGATTCTGGAACGGATGAGAAAAAAGTAAGGGGGCAGGGGTGAAAGAATTTGTTGCCGCGTGCGCACAGTTTGCCGTTACATTCAATGATGTCAAAGCCAACGTTCAAAAAGGTGTGGCCTGGCTGGAACAAGCCGTCAAAGAACACGAAGCCGAGTTGGTTGTGTTTCCAGAGACAGTGACGACCGGCTTTGTGACCGGCTTGGATGTCAACGCGCTATGGGATTTGGTGGACGATGCCCCAGGCCACATCACGCGCGAGATTCAAGTTGCTGCCAGGTCGCTCAAGGTTCACGTCGTTTGGGCCTCCTATCGGCGCGGGCCGGAGCGAGGCGTCATCTACAACTCTGCCATGTTGATCGGCCCGGATGGCGAGATCATTGGGACATACGACAAGACGCATCCGTTTCCACTGGAACGCCGCGATTGTGGCGGCTGGGTGACGGTCGGCAATCGCGCCGATGTATTTGAGACCGCGCTTGGCACGATTGGCATGATCATTTGCTACGACGGCGATTTCCCAGAGCTTTCGCGTCTGCTGGCGGTCAAAGGCGCAGAGATCATCGTCCGGCCATCGGCCTTGCTGCGCAGCTTTGACATCTGGCACCTCACGAATGCCGCCCGCGCTTACGACAACCACGTTTACATGGTCGCCACCAACGCCGTGGGACCGGATGCGGGTGGCAGCTATTATTTCGGCCACAGCATGATCGTCAATCCCATTGCGTGGCGATTGGCGCAGGCGCGCGGCGGTGAAGAGATCGTCTCTGCCAAACTCGATCCCGATCCACTTCGCCACCCCACTTTTGGCACCAAGGCCCTGCAAAGCTTTGACCATCTGCAAGATCGCAATCTCGATCTCTACAAAGAAAGTCTCAAAGAAGCGCGGTCTCGATTCGAGATTGGCAAACGTCTCAGGTAGGAGATTGGCGATTGGGAGATTAGAGATTGGCAATCTCCAATCTCCGAGTCTCTAATCTCCATTCCAAAGGAGTTGCACATGGACATTGAAAAAGCCAACACCGAAGCTGTAACTCGAATGATGGAAGCTCGCCCGGTGCTCGTGGGTGTGGGCCGGGCGCGCGACGTGATCCCCGGAATGCGTGACAACCTGCTGCTGCACGCTGGCCCGCCAATCACCTGGGATCGGATGTCGGGACCGATGCGGGGAGCGGTGATGGGCGCTTTGATCTTGGAGGGCAAGGCCAAGGACGAGGTCGAGGCCGGGGCGCTGGCGAAATCCGGCCAGATTGATTTCGAGCCATGTCATCACCATCAGTCTGTCGGGCCGATGGCGGGTCTCATTTCGCCCTCCATGATGGTCTATATCATCGAGAACAAGACCCCTTCGGGCGGCAATAAAGCCTTCTCCGGCCTCAATGAGGGCTATGGCAAAGTGCTTCGCATGGGCGCTTACGGCCCGGACGTGATCACTCGCCTGCGCTGGATGAACGATGTCATGGGGCCGGTACTCGCAAAAGCTATCGAGGCCAGTGGCGGCGTTGACATCCGTGCCCTGTTGGCCGAAGCGCTGGCGATGGGCGACGAAGGTCACAACCGCAACAAGGCTGCGTCGCTACTCTACCTCAAGGCGCTTGCGCCGCATATTGTCAAGGTTGCTCCAGATGCGAACACGGCTTCCGAGATTTTGCGCTTTTTGGGCGACAATGCGCTGAGTGTTCTCAACCCGGTGATGGCCGCGTGCAAAGCGATGGCCGATGCTGCGCATGGCGTCGAAGGCAGTACCATCGTCACCGTCATGGCGCGCAACGGCACGGACTTTGGCATCCGGGTCAGCGGCCTGGGCGATCGCTGGTTCACCGCCCCGGCGGGCAAAGTCAAGGCGCTCTACTTTCCCGGTTTCACCGAAGCGGATGCCAATCCCGACATCGGTGACAGCACCATCACCGAGACAGCCGGCATTGGCGGCTTTGCGATGGCATCCGCGGTGGCCATCGTCACCTTTGTCGGCGGCACACCCAAGGACGCGATGAACGCCACGCTGGAAATGTACGAGATCACTCACGCCGAGCACAAATACTTTGCCATCCCGGCGCTGGATTTTCGCGGC
>CAYGWJ010000105.1:0-4216 GCA_964353405.1 uncultured Anaerolineae bacterium | reverse complement strand
AACACATCGGCCAGTGAAATCTTGATCAACTCGGCCGTTCGCTGATCCACGATTTTCTCAAAGCCGGCCCGCACAACCTGGAATAACCCACTCGCTGACAATCGCTCGCGTATCTTCATGCTGCGATTCCTTGACCATGCTAGTTAGAGCCTGGGGTGGGCGATGTGCCTGCCCCAGCCCCAGGTTTACGAAAACTGGACGCTAGTTTGAGCAAATTATACTTGAAATTGCTGTAGCGGGAATTGCTGGCCCGGCTTGATGTCTCGATGGACGATGCCGCGTTCGTGCGCATAATCCAGCGCCGAGGCGAGCGAAACGATGAGGCGGGCAGTCGTTTCCGGCGCGAGGATGCGGCCCGCAGCGTGGAGGGTGCGTTGATAGCTCTCCAGCGACGGCCCCTCGATCAGCTCCATCACAATGTACGGGCAGCCGTCGGTCACGTCAAGTCCAGCACCTGCAAGATGTTGGGATGGCGCAGCGCGGCCACGGCCTGCGCTTCGGCGCGGAAGCGGTTGAGGAACAACTCTTTGCGTGTTGCGGCGGATTCTGCTATAGTTACGCATGTCGAACGTCGGCTATCGAAGGGCAAAGAATGAATCCAAGGATCCTGATTATCGGCCTGGACGGCGCAACGTGGACCAACCTGCGCCCATGGATTGAACAAGGCAAGCTGCCGCACCTGGGCAAGCTGGTGGCCGAAGGCGCCTCCGGGCCGCTCACCACGACGATCCCCCCCGTGTCGGCTTCTGCCTGGGTGTCGTTTGCCACGGGCTGCAATCCGGGCAAGCACGGCTCTTTTGACTTTGTGTTTCCCCGCCCGAACGCTTATGATATTGGCGTCGTCAATGTCAACGTGCGCGGGACGCCGCCATTCTGGCAAGGGATCGAAGCTGCCGGTGGACAAGTGGGCCTGGCGAGTGTGCCCATCACCTATCCGCCGCAACCGATCAACGGATGGACGGTGTGTGGCTTTCTGGTGCCGAACGAGCAAGCCGCTTACACCCAGCCGCCCGAGCTCAAGGAGCAGATCAAGGCGGCCGGGCTCGTCTGGCCTCTGCACGAATTTGAAGGCAACCGCAGCCGTGACCCGCGCAAGTTCCTCCAGGACATGCGGTACTTTGACGAGTCACGCACCCAGGTCGTGACGTGGCTGATGCAAACCCGCCCCTGGGATTTGGTGTCGTTCGTCATCAAGACGACCGACACGACACAGCACGAGGTCTGGCACCTGCTCGACCCCCAGCATCCGCGCCACGATGCCGGGATGGCCGCGCGTGTCAAGGATGACATCGTCGCCTACTTTCAGGCGATGGATGCGTGCGTGGGCCAGCTTGTGCAAGCCGCCGGGCCGGACGCGACCGTCATCGTGATGAGCGATCACGGCGGCGGGCCGTTCGAGAAATTCTTTCACGTCAACAACTGGCTGGCCTCGCAAGGATTTTTAAAATTCAAGCGCGCGCCGCTCAGCCTGGCCAAGCGCGCGCTGTTCGCGCTGGGATTTACGCCCATCACGGCGCTCAAGATCGTCAACGGGCTTGGGCTGGGCCGCCTGCGCAAGAACGTCAAGCGCGGGCGCGGGCGCGGCTGGCTGGGGCAACTGTTTCTCAGCCTGCGCGATGTGGACTGGGCGCGCACACAGGCCTTTTCCATCGGCAACTTTGGGCAGATTTACATCAATGCGAAAGGCTCGCGCCCGCAAGGCGCCGTCGAGCCTGGCGCAGAGTACGAAACCGTGCGCGACAAGATCATCCGGCAAGCGTTGGGGTTGCGCGACCCCGTCTCCGGCGACGCCGTCATCCGTGCGGCCTACAAGCGCGAAGAGCTGTACCACGGCGCGCGCTTGAACAACGCGCCCGACATCATCCTGCACACCGACCGGAGCAAGTATGTCTCGTTCGGCCACGCCGATTTCGGCAGCAACCAGCTCGTCGAGCCTTCCATCGGCCAGACCGGACATCACACGATGGACGGCATCGTCATCCTGCGCGGCGCGGGCATTCCGGCCGGCACACAGGTCCAAGGCGCCAACATCATTGACATTGCGCCGACGACGCTTGCTCTCATGTCTCTCCCCATTCCACCTGAAATGGACGGCAAGGTCTTGTTCGGTGTTGAGACGCGCGCCAGCGGACCAGGAGACCCTCGAAACGGCACGCAGGCCGGTGAGACGCGCGCCGGCGGACAAGGATCGGCAGATGAGAATCCGTATTCTGAGCAAGACGAGGAGCAGGTGATGGAGCGTCTTCGCGAATTAGGGTATGTCGCATAAACTTTTATGAATACATCACTCGACCTCTCCATCGTGCTGCCTGTTTTCGACGAGGCGGGCGCGCTGCCGGGCCTGCATGCCGAAGTCTCGTCGGTCCTTGCATCGCTCGGCAAGAGTTATGAGATCGTCGCCGTGGACGACGGCTCACGTGACCAGAGCCTGGCGGTGCTCAAGCAATTGGCGCAGGCCGACCCACACCTTGTCATCATCTCGCTGAGACGCAACTTTGGCCAGACGGCGGCGTTCGCGGCCGGTTTCGATCACGCGCGGGGCGAGGTCGTGATCACGTCGGACGCCGACGGGCAAAACGATCCCGCCGACATCCCCAGGATGCTCGCCAAGCTGGACGAAGGCTATGACATCGTCTCCGGTTGGCGGCAAAATCGTAAAGAGCCGTTCTTTATGCGCCGCCTGCCGTCTATCGTCGCCAACTGGCTCATCTCGCGCGGCACGGACGTGCGCCTGCACGATTATGGTTGTTCGCTCAAAGCCTACCGCAGCGAGATCGTCAAGAACATCCATCTGTACGGCGAACTGCATCGCTTCATTCCGGCGCTGGCTTCTTGGATGGGCGTGCGGATTGCCGAGGTGAGGGTCAACGACCGCGCGCGCCAATACGGCCAGAGCAAGTATGGCATTGGCCGCACGACTCGCGTGCTGTTCGATTTGCTTACGGTGGGCTTTCTCCTCAGTTACAGCGCGCGCCCGATGCAATTGTTTGGATTGCTGGGCTTGACTTGCTTCGGAGCCGGAACGCTGATGGGACTATACCTGACGGTGCTCAAGCTGTTTTATCGCGTCAGCCTGTCGAACCGGCCCTTGTTGTGGCTGGCAGTCTTGCTCATCGTCATCGGCGTCCAATTCATCTCGATGGGCCTGATGGCGGAACTGGTCGCCCGGACGTATCACGAGACGCAGAACAAGCCGATTTACGCGGTGCGGGAAATCGTCAACCCGTCACAGGGATAACGGCTACCTCAGATGCGCATTTGGCAGTATAATGAGATGGAGGGTAGCCGTTCGTCTGGTCGTCGGCCAGCCCCTGACGGGGACCTGCGACCGACCACTCTTCGGGGATGACCCATGCCGGAACAATACAATAAACTGGCAGAAGGCATTGTCAAGGGCAGCGTCCCGATGGTAGCCAGCTTTGTCGAGCGCTATGTGGCGGAAGACGAGCCGGGCTTTTTCGTGGGCGACCGCGAGCGCGTCGAAGGCGACATTCGCGTTAACGTCACGGTGTTCGGCTACCTGGAGCACTCTAACGGCCACATACCGGACTCGCTTCAACTGGGTGTGGTGGACTTGCAGCAGCTGCCCGACGACCGGGTATGGATGGTGGTCGGCGTGCTGCCCACGTTGACGGACACCGAAGCCTGGCTGAGCGATCTGTATTCGGCGATGGTGCGCCGGATGGCGGCGCGGCTGGTGCAGTTTGGCTTTCTGGACGCGCCGAATCGCCCGCGCTTGCGCGCGGCGTCCGCGCTGCAATTGACCCAAGTGGCGCAGGCGCTCAAGCCGCCCAAGCCCGTTCCTGCGCCGCCACCCGCGCCGCCACCCGCGCCCGTGGTAGAGCCGATCAAGTCACCCGTTCAGCCGGCCGAGCCGCCTCGGGCCCAAGCTCAAGCCGCCACAGCAACGCCGACGCCCGCCGTCCAGGCCGAAGCGCCCGCCGCGCAGCCCGTGGCCAATCGGGCCGTGCCCTCGCCGGCTTCCCTGGCTGCCATGCCCAAGCTGCCTGTGCCCGGCCTGTTCAACACAACCTCCGGGCCGCAGCTCGACGTGGTGTTGACGATTGCAATGGTGGCCATCTGGTTGGTGGCATGCGGAATGTTGAGTTATCTATTGGTGTTGTTGCTGCGGTGACATGAACCGACTAATCGTGATAGGGCTCGACGGGGCGACGCTCGACCTGATTCGCCCCTGGGCTGAGCAAGGCCATCTCCC
>CAYGWJ010000104.1:0-4517 GCA_964353405.1 uncultured Anaerolineae bacterium | reverse complement strand
AGCTTTACCATAATGCTGTCAGCCATTCCAATCGCACAGCCACCTGCCCAGCAAGTGTCGCAGGAGAGTGCGAAATTCATACGAAAAAGCTGACTCGTTGCCCTTGACAAGGGCGGAAAAGCCTTAACTTGTAACCAATGGCCTAAAGTGTTGTTTTGCTGCGGCGCCGCAACCTTGCGGCGCCGCAAATCTTGCCGCAACTTTGCCTTTCTGCCGCATCTAGTCTTGCGGCACTGCGGCAGTCTCACTTTCCGCAGTTCCAGCACCCAATAACCCCATTTCCCGCAGGTGTTTGAGTGCAGCCTCCGCACGCTTTTGAGCCATATTGCCTCTGACTGCACCGTACACGGCGCGGGCGCTAGGTTTCCTCCTGTCTTGCGACATGCGTCTTGCCTCTTGCTCAAGGCGCATGGGCTTTTTGACAATTCACCCCGCGTGACATACAATCTCACCATCGCACATTTGAGCCTCAGGAGTCGCCATGACCGAACTCATCTGGGAAGGCAAGTACAAAGACGGCGGCGCTGGAAAACCCGCGCAGCGTGTTGCGCCGCTCCGCGTGGCCCTGCCCTTTCAAACCATCGAGGCCGTCAACGAATCCGCGCAACAACGCCAGCACGCGCTCGACCTGTTCAGCGCGGGGCGCGACCTGGATTGGCGCAACCGCCTGATCTGGGGCGACAAGAAATACGTCCTGCCCTCGCTCCTGCAAGAATTCGCGGGCCAGGTGAACCTGATTTACATTGACCCGCCCTTCAACGTGGGCGCGGATTTCTCATTCACCGCCGCGATCCCTTCGGCTCAGCTCAGGGCAGGTCCCGACAACCCCGATACCGACGAGGACGAAACGGCGACGTTCACCAAAGAGCCGAGCGTGATTGAGATGAAGGCCTACCGCGACACCTGGGGACGCGGGATGGATTCCTACCTGCAATGGTTTTACGAGACAGTCGTGATACTGCGCGAGTTGCTGGCTGAGAATGGGAGCATCTACGTTCATCTTGACTGGCACGTTGGCACATATGCCAAGAATGTTCTTGACGAAGTGTTTGGCCTAGACAACTTCAGAAATGCTATTTGCTGGCAAAAGATCCGGGCTGTAAAACACCAGAGCCCTAGTTTTGGCAACGTTCAAGACTTGATTTTCTTCTACTCAAAAAGTAGCCAGTTAGCTTTCAATCCTCAGTTCAGAGAGCATGAGCCAGAGTACATCAACAAGTTTGACAAAGTTGATGAACAAGGCCGTCGGTATCAATTAGTCAGCCTTGTGCAAAGGGGACAAGGGCCATCGCGTAAGTTTGTCAAGAAGGTGCTTGCGCCGCCAGCCGGGATGCACTGGATTTGGTCGCAAGAACGTATTGACGAAGCATTGAAAAATGGACTGATTGAATTCACGTCTACCGGCACACCGCGCAAGCGGCAGTACTATGATGAGACTCAACGCGAGCAGGTAGATGATATTTGGATAGACATTGCTCCTGTAAACTCACAGGCGGCAGAGCGCACGGACTATCCCACCCAAAAACCCGAAGCCCTGCTCGAACGCATCATCAAGGCCTCGTCCAACGAAAACGACCTGGTGCTGGATTGCTTTTGCGGCAGCGGCACCACCGCCGCCGTCGCGGAAAAATTGAATCGCCGCTGGATTGTGTGCGACCTGGGCCGCTTTGCCATTCACACCACGCGCAAGCGTCTGCTCTCCATCGAAAATGTGCGCCCCTTCGTCGTCCAAAACCTCGGCAAGTACGAGCGGCAGGCGTGGCAAAAGGATGAATTCGGAAGGATGAAGGATGAAGAAAGAACCGAATCCACTCCTTCTTCATCCTTCAGCCCTCAGCCTTCATCCTTCGCCATCCAGCATGCCTATCGTGAATTCATCTTGAAACTGTACAACGCGCGCCCCATCACCAGCACTACCTGGCTACACGGCCTCAAGGGCGGGCGGATGGTCCACGTCGGCGCGGTGGATGCGCCCGTCTCCACGGGCGACGTCACGGCCATCGTCACCGAGTTCAAGCGCGCAGTTGGCACGGGCAAAGATGCGCCCTCGATGAACGGCGTGGACGTGCTCGGCTGGGATTTTGCGTTCGAACTGAACGAGGTCGCCAAGCAGCAAGCCGCGCAAGCCAATATCAACGTGCGCTTTGTCCGCATCCCGCGCGAAGTGCTGGACAAGAAAGCCGTCGAGCAAGGCGACATTCGCTTCTTTGAACTGGCGGCGCTCTCGGTGGACGTCAGACTTCCGAAGTCTAAAAAGACTTTGGAAGTCTCACGCGATGTCACGCTGACTCTCACCGATTTCGTCATCCCGCCCGACGACGTGCCGGAAGAAGTGAGCCGCGCCATCAAGCACTGGTCGCAGTGGATTGACCATTGGGCCGTGGACTGGGACAACAAGAGCGACACGTTCCACAACGAATGGCAGACCTATCGCACGCGCAAGAGCGGCGATTTGCAAAGAACCGTCACGCACGCCTACGAAGAGGCGGGCAAATACACCGTCGTCGTCAAGGTGATTGACATTCTGGGGAACGATACGACCAAGACGTTGAAGGTGGAGGTCAGCGGATGAAGGACCCGACAAAAGGCGCCAACTATTTCTTCGTGGATGAAGCGGGCGACCCCACGTTCTATGACAAGCACGGGAACCTGATTGTCGGTCAAGAGGGTTGCTCGCCCATTCTCATCTTGGGATTTATCGAAACGACTGACCCAGCGCCGATGCGCCGCGCGCTGGCGGAACTGCATCGCGGGATTGCCGCCGACGAATACCTCAAGGACGTGCCCTCCATCGCCAAGACGAATGTCGCCTTTCACGCGAAAGACGATGTGGCCGAAGTTCGCCAGGCCGTGTTCAAATGCCTCCGCGCGCTCGAGTTCAAGGCGCAGTTTGTTGTCGCCCGAAAGATTGAGCGCGTTTTTCGCAACACCTTCCACAGCAGCGAGGACAAGTTCTACGACCGACTTGTGACCCAACTCTTTGAAAATGTCCTGCATCGCTATACCTCGAACTGGATTTACATTTCCAAACGTGGCTCAGCCACTCGTCAAGAGCCGCTGGAATCGGCTGTCCGCGCGGGAGTGGCACACTTTGAGGAAAAATGGCAAGCCGAAGTAACGACAGATTTTACGGTGAGTATCCAAACACCTGTCGGTGAGCCTTGCTTGCAGGTGATTGATTACATGAACTGGGCAGTCTACCGTGCCTTTGTCAAAGGCGAAATGCGTTATTACAAGTTCATCGAGGACAAGACGAGTTTCCTGGTTGACTTGTATGACTCGGCCAAGTATCCCAAGAACTGGTACAACCGCAATAATCCATTTGACACGCAAAAAATCAGCCCTCTGTAGGCTAGGCTTGGTTTCCCAAACGCACGGCTTGGAGCCGACTTTCGCCTGCAGAGGACTGATGTTAGAACCTTCTGAACCTTGATGTCATTATAACCGTATTACGCCCGCCTGTCAATAACTTTTTTGAGGTCAAATTGTATGCCACGTCGCAAATCGCCGCAATCGCAACTGAGCCTGCTCGAACCACAGGTCAAGACTGCGCCGTGCGTGCCTGCCATCAAACAAGCCGTGAATGACTGGCGCGCCTCCGGCTACAAAGGCGTCACCGAGACCACCCGCATCCTGCTCAATTACTGGTTCAAGACCGGCCACCGCCTGCCGAACGGTCGCGCCTTTTTCTATTTCGACGCGCAGCGTGTCGCCATCGAAACGCTGATCTATCTTTACGAGGTCGCGGGCGTCCGCCGCCACAAAGACCTGGTGGAAAACTATGCCGGCTCGAACCAGGACTTGCGACTCTTGCAGTACGACGAGTTTGCACGTTACTGCGTCAAGATGGCGACGGGCAGCGGCAAAACCAAAGTGATGGCGCTTGCCATCGCATGGCAGTATTTCAACGCCGTGGCCGAGGGGCGTGACGATTACGCCAAGACCTTTTTGCTTATTGCGCCTAACGTCATCGTCTTTGAGCGACTGCGCAAGGATTTTGTGAACGGCAAAATCTTTCGGACTGACCCGCTGATTCCACCCGAGCTCGTAATCTTTTGGGATTTTGATTGCTACATGCGCGGCGACCCCGAACGCGCTAGCTCGCAGGGCGCGCTGTATGTCACCAACATCCAGCAATTCTATGAACGCACAAACGACGAAGACGATGACGAACATGATGTCATGACCGCCGTGCTGGGACACAAGCCGCCCGCGCAAAACATCGAGGCAAAAGATTTCGACAGGCGCGTCGTCGCGCGCGGCACGCCCGTGATGGTGATCAACGACGAAGCGCACCACACCCACGACGAAGAAAGCGAATGGAACAAGGTCATCCGCCACTTACACATTCCCCTCGCCCGTTGGGACGCCGAAGGCGGGCGGGGGAGAGGGTCTCCGCCTCCCCTCGCCTCTTGGGACGCCGAAGGCGGGCGGGGGAGAGGGTCTTGTCGTCGCCCAACTCGATTTCACCGCGACGCCGCGCTACAGCAAGGGCGCGCTATTCACCTGGACCGTGT
>CAYGWJ010000103.1:0-9308 GCA_964353405.1 uncultured Anaerolineae bacterium | reverse complement strand
ACTTGTCGGCATTGAGTTGACTCTCGTCGTTAGAATGTTGTCAACCCAATGATACCCGATTTGGCAATTAAGGATCGAAAGACCGCCGAGATTTTGTCACACCTGTGCCTCAAATGTTAGTTTTGCTTGGAGTCTGATACTTTTCTCTAGCCCCTGAATGGAGAGATTGCTATGCCGATCACACAACGCCTCTTTCGCCTCATCGTGGATGACCTGATCGGCCGCGGTCGCTTTAGCCTTCGCCTGACCGATGGACAGGGCAAAGCGTTAGCCACTCATCAAGTCAACGCCGATCCGGACGACGCCGGCTGGCGCGGGCTGTTCGAGATAGACGTTTACCTGGAAGCGCAGCGAGGCCGCTTTGGCTTTGAGCGGCAAGAAAACGGCCAGGCCGACCGCGCGCTGTTGGCCGATCTGGGTGATTTCCTGCGCGCCGAGGTGTTGGGGCCGCAGATCGCGGGCGTTCTCTTTGCAAGCGCGCAGCCCAGTTCGAGACCCAGTCGCTCGACATCTGCTACCGCATCGGCGCACTGTCCGACGCGGCGATGTCGCACAACAACTTCAGCATTTATTTCCACAAGCAAGGACTTGCGCAAGAGGCCATTCGTGAGAATTGTTGTGCGGCGCTGCTCTACATGCTGATTCGTGAGCAGCAAAACCTGAATACCACAATGGGCAATTTGCGTATCAAACTCTCGGCATTGCCACCCGCCGACCGCCGCGCTCGCTGGCTCACGGCGGCGGCGCTGTTCGCGGCGCATCCGGCGTGGGGGGAAATGCTTGCCGCGCGCGGCGTCAGCCTGGCGCAGGCGCAGGAGGTGTTGGACCAATTGTGGCAACAGATGCCTTCGGCAAACGGATAAGCTGATGGGACGGATCCCCCGCCAACGTCGTGAGCGCGCGCCACGTGCGACAGACTAATCTACGGCAAGTGTCTGTTCAGCCAGTCGAGTATGTCCTGTTGAACCTCGTCACGGTTGACCTCATTCAGGATTTCATGCCGCGCTCCGGGGTAGAATTTGTACACCAGGTCTTGAATGCCGGTTGACTTGTATCGTTCGATGAGTGGCATGATGGCCTGCGTGTTGCCGCCCACCGGGTCGAGGCTGCCTGACACAACCAGGATGGGCAGGTTCTTGGGAATGTGTGCCTCTCGATCGGGTTGCCACATATCTCGCAGCCCTTTCATGAAATCGCGCACCAAACCGCTGCTGAACGGGAATCCGCACCATGGATCGTCGGCATATTTCTGCACTTGAGCCTCGTCACGACTGAGCCATTCAAAGCCCGTCTTGGCCGGTGCAAACGGCGTATTGAACGAGGCAAACATCTGACCAAAGATGGCGGATGGCTCTTGCGCGGCTGCACCCTGCGCGGCCTGCTCTGACATGACGACCAGCGCGTCCAAATTGGGAAAGAGACCTGCCGTGCCGCTCAATACGACGCCCCGCAAGTCTGCGCCCCAACGGGCTATATAATCTTGAGCCATCATAGAGCCCATGCTGTGCCCGAAGAAAAAGATGGGCAGGTTGGGATAGTCTTTCCGCATGATGTCGGTCAGTTGTTTCTCGTCTTTGACCATGCCGTTCCAGGCATCATCGCCACCTATGCCCAGTTTGCCAAATCGCTGAGCTGTCTCGCCGTGTCCGCGGTGATCATTGGCGTACACTACAAACCCTGCCGCGTTCAAAAAGCGCGCAAACCGTTCGTAGCGCCGACTGTGTTCGGCAGCGCCATGAGCAACTTGCACCGCTGCTTTGAGCGCGCCGGTATCGGGCGCCCATTTGCGCACAAAAATCTCGACGTGATCGGGGGTGCTAAACGTGAATGTAGTGTCAGACATAGAGTTTCTCCTTTTTGTGCTGTCTTTACTTTGGATTCGGTCCTACGCGCACCGCCAAACTTGAAAGTTTTCCCAAACCCTTGGGGTCTGTGCGTCTTGCCTCTTGCTTCCTGCGACCTGCGCCTTGTTACGGATTCCCTGCCAGCATGGTGAACGCGCGCCACGTGCGATAGACCGAGACCATGTCCTCGCCCACCCACTCGACGCTGCGCGGGCCGATCCGCTTTGCGCCCGGCATCAACTCGGCGCGCTCGGCCTGAATGCTGCGCCAGAACTCGATGCCCAGCGTGATAGGGCGTTGGACGACGAGCGGCATGTGCTGGCGCTCCAGCGCTTTTTGTGCGGCCTGCCGGATGAGGGGCGCAGTCTTGCCCGGCGGCAGGCAGTCCGCCGCCGTGCGGCCCACGGCGATTTTGACCGTTACGGTTTCCACGTCGTCCAACACTTGCCGCGCTTCCGCCGTGGCCAGTTGATCACCCGTCACCAACACGACCGGCGCCTGATAGTGCCCGGCCAGCGAAGCATTGAGCATGATCTCGCCCATCGGCTGGCCGTTCAACGTCGCGTTATAGATGGAACCCATCCAGGTGTGGTCGTGGACGGCTGGCGCTGACCCGGCGCGCGCGTGATAGCCCACCAGGAACACGGCGTTCACGTCTGCGCCGATGCCTTCCATCATCGAAAACGGCTTGGGCGAGCCGCTGATGAGTCGCGCCGCCGGATTCAGTTCCTCGATGAGGATGTTGTCCATGTTCGCGTGCGCATCGGTCACGACAATGTCCGTCGCGCCGCCTGCCAGCGCACCCTCAACCGCCGCGTTCGCGTCCGCCGTCATCAGCTTGCGGAAGCGCTGATACTCGGCGTGCACAGGATCGGTGTGGCTCTGGCTCACCACGCCGGTGATGCCTTCCATGTCTACAGAAATCAAGATCTTCACAGTTAACCTCAATGCGTAAAACGTAAAGCGTGAAACGTTTTACGTTTCACGCCTTACCTATCAGTCCGCCAATCCTTCGACCGATTCAGCTTTGGTCGCCTTGACGCCGCTTTCCGGCAGCGGCTGATGAACCTCCGGCGCGTGGACAAACTGCGCCACGACCTCGGCCGTGCCGCCAATGCCCAACTGTTCGAACAGGAACGAGAATTGCTTTTCCAGGCTCGCGCCGATGGCACGGCGCGCGTCTTGCGGCAGTGACCAGAATTGTCGCTTGAACGGGCCAATGGCCTTTTTGCGTGTCTTGTAAAGGAATTGAGCTTCAGTGTCTTTAGGTTTGCGCTCGTCGGCGGCGTTGACCTTGAGCCACTCGACCATTTCCTGGCGCAGCGGCTCGGGCACCGCCGTGTGCTCCATCACGTGAGACTGGAACGCCGTCGCCAGGTGAACCTCGCACGCGCCTGCTTCGACAAACTTGCTGAATGCAGAGTCGGGCAGGGTGCTCGCGCCATGCTGGACGGCCCCACCCAGGCCGAATTCCTTGCGCGCCTTTTCGCTGAGCAATCGCAGCACGTCAAAATCAAGCGCCACGTCGGCCAGAGTGCCATCCGGCAACACGACGCCGCCGTGACTGGTGCCGGTCTGGATGCTGATCTTGCTGATGCCGGTGATGCTGCCCTTGTGATCGTTGTAGCCACACATGAAAGCTTCCAGGTCCTGGGGCGTGCTGTTCTTTTGGCCGACCTCGCCGATCTCGCCGCCGACGGAAACAGTGACACCCTTCGGCTCGTGCTCGCGGATAAAGCGCGTAAAATCGGCGCACAGCTCAAAGTTGAGCTGTTGCTGATCTTCCAGCGTCGGCCGGGAGAGATCAACGAGCGTCGAGGTGTCAATGTCAATGTTGTAGAATCCGGCCGCAATCGCCTCCACAATCAAGTCGCGGATGGCTTGCACTTCCACTTGCGGCGCGGCGGCGTATTTTTTGGCCCCCGTCTGAAAGTGATCGCCCTGGATGAACACCGGCCCGCGATAGCCTTCCTTGATGGCCGCCGCCAGTACCGACGAAGCATACTCTGCCGGGCGCTGATCGGTGTAACCCATCTCGCTGCGGGCGATCTCAAAGATGAACGCGCCGGCCTGGATCTTGCGGGCGGCTCGAAACACGGCCCGCGCCGAGTCAAAAGTCATCATGCGGAGGTTCATTGCCGGAACAGTAAAGTGGCAACCACACTCGCCGCGCCCGCGCGCCATGTACAACTCGTGGATCGAGGCCGGGCGAATGCCCAGCGCCTGCGCGGTCTCCCAGATGAGCCAGCGCGCTGCGGCTTGGGTCTGCGCGTCGCCCAAGGCCGCTTCAAACGCCAGGCCGTTCATCCGGTCAGGCAGGCGCTGTTCGTCTTTGACGACCAAGCGGCCGCCTTTG
This sequence comes from uncultured Anaerolineae bacterium, assembly GCA_964353405.1. Taxonomy (GTDB): domain Bacteria; phylum Chloroflexota; class Anaerolineae; order Fen-1058; family Fen-1058; genus JBGLNJ01. The sequence continues at coordinate 5,108 of CAYGWJ010000103.1, read as the reverse complement.
AGCAGGACCGTTCCGGCCAGCGACTTGCGCAAGCGGTCAAGCGATGGATTGGCCACTGCACCCTCTTTCTTTCATACCCCTATACCCTCGCCAGGGTGAACCATCAGGCTTGCAGCATTTGACGCGCGGCGTCCAATTGGCCCGAACTACCCAACTTGACGTTTTTGTCGGCAATGAACTTGGCGTATTCGGCCATGAACACCTTGCCAACGGGCCGGAGGTCAAAGTTTTCGGGATGTTCGAGGAAATACTCGCGGTGCACGCGGGTCCACACCAGGCGGCCATCGGTATCTATGTTGACTTTGGTCACGCCTAGCTCGGCGGCGCGTCTGAACTGAGTATCGTCCACACCTTTGGCGCCGCTCAACTTGCCGCCGGCGGCGTTGATGCGGGCCACTTCTTCCTGGGGAACAGAGCTGCTGCCGTGCATGACCAGCGGGAAACCGGGCAGCCGCTTTTGAATTTCGGCCAGGACGTCAAAATGCAGGCCCTGCTTGCCGGCGAACTTGAATGCGCCGTGGCTGGTGCCGATGGCGCACGCCAGCGAGTCAACGCCCGTGCGTTCCACAAACTCTTTGGCCTGGTCCGGGTCCGTCAGTTTGGCATTGCTCTCTTCCACCTTGACGTGTTCCTCAACGCCGCCCAGTTGACCCAACTCGGATTCGACCACAATGCCTTTGGCGTGCGCGGCTTGCACTACACGCTTGGTGATGGCGAGGTTGGTTTCAAAATCCTCGTGGCTGGCATCAATCATCACGGAGCTATAAAAGCCGCTCTGGATGCAGTCATAGCAGGCGGCTTCATCGCCATGGTCCAGGTGGACGGCAAAGACGGCGTCGGGGAAAACCTGGTCGGCGCTGCGGATCAGCCCTTCCAGCATCAACTTGTGGGTGTAAGAGCGCGCCCCTTTGCTGATCTGGATGATGAACGGCGCCTGGCTATCCAGGCAGCCTCGGAAAAGCCCCATGGCTTGCTCGAGGTTGTTGATGTTGTAGGCTCCAATGGCATATTTCCCATAGGCGGCTCCGAACAATTTCTTGGTTGTGACGATCATTTTGAACTCCTTGTGAAGAATTCACAAATCTCCGTGGGAGGTTTGCGCAGTGGGATTATTATACCATATCCGCCACTGGGCCTTGCCGGGCATAACGTCCGCGTACAACAAATGTGGTAGGTGCGCATGCCACAAAAGTAGGCAGAACAGCTTGACAAGCCATGTCGAAAGTGGTACACTAGTCGTTAGTAGACTAACGTCGGGCGTGTGTAGACTGACGACTAGGAGGCGCGGCATGAGTAATCTGGTCGAGCAATTGGCCAAGACGGGGTTTACCGAGTACGAGGCCAAGGTGTACGTGGCTTTGCAGCGGGTCAGCCCGGCCACGGGCTACCAGGTCGCCAAAGAGTCGGGTGTGCCGCGCTCGACGATTTACGAAGTGTTGGGCAAGCTCATTGCGCGCGGCGCGGTCGTCACCCAGTCTTTCGGCGACATGGTGCGCTATGCGCCAGTGCCGCCGGACTTGTTGCTCGACCGGATGCGCCACGAGTTCGAGGACACGCTCGATGAATTGTCCGATGGCTTTAAGCGTGTGACCGCCACACCCGTCGCGCCAGGCCAGACCTGGAACATTGCCGGGCATGACAACATCCTGGCCCAGGCGCGCGAGATGATTGAGCGGGCGCAGAGCGAGGTGGCCGTGGCCGTGGGCGACGATGACCAGTTGGATGATCTGTTGACCTGGCTGCAACAGGCCAAAGCGCGTAAGCTGGCGCTGACGGTCGTCTCGCCTGTGCCTTACGATGCCGACGGTCTGACCATCATCGTTCATGCGCACGGAGAGCAACTGCGTCACGCGCTGGGGCACGGCCTGACGCTGGTGGTGGATGGGCGCGAGGCCTTGATCGGCGAGGTGGATCGCAGCGAAAGCGCCGCCTGGACGACCAATTCGTACGCCGTGGCCTGGGCGCTCTGGTGCCTGAAGCAAGAGATGGCGGACGTTGCGCCGCGCAAACCTTCGCGCCGGTATCGTAAAACGTGAAACGTAAAACGTAATCGCGTTTTACGTTTCACGCATCACGTTTGACTCCTGGAAAATCCGAATGTTCACTCAAATGCTCAAGAATCTCACGCGCAGAAAGACACGTACGCTGCTGACCGTATCTGGCATCGCCATTGGCGTGGCCATGATCGTGGCGCTGGGCGCGATGGGCGAAGGCTTGCGCACCGGTTACGTTTCGATGTTTTCCGGCAGCGGCGCGAACCTGGTCATGATGCAGAAAGGCTCGTATGACATCACGCTCAGCGGCGTAGATGAGGACGTTATCAGTCAAGTGGCGGCGATGCCGGATGTGAGTTCGGCCGGTGGCGTCATCGTGGGCAATGTCAACGTGTCAGGCTCGTTTTATTTTTACGTTTTTGGCTATGACCCCAAGGGCTTTGCCATCCGGCGCTTCAAGCCGGTCGCAGGGGAGATGCTCGGCACATCGCGCCAAATCAACAGCCGTGAGATCATGCTGGGTAAGCAGGCTTCCGAGGCGCTCAAGTTGAACGTCGGCGACATGATACGGCTGCCGGGCGGAGCGTTCCGCATCGTCGGCATTTACGCCACGGGCAGCGGCTTTGAGGATGCGGCCTCGGTGGTGTCGCTAGCGGACGCTCAACAGTTGCTGCAAAAGCATCGCCAGGTGGGCGCGGTGCAGATCAAGCTCAAGGACCCCCGGCAGATGGACCAAGTGCGCGCCAGGCTGGAGCGACAGTATGCCAAGCTGACCATCTCTGAATCGTCCCAGGCAGCCAACGATCAACAGATGGTGGGCATGATGCAAGGGATGGCGTTGGGCATTGCGCTCTTGGCCGTCATCATCGGCGGCGTGGGCATGACCAACACGGTCATGATGAGTGCGTTCGAGCGGACGCGCGAGATCGGCACGCTGCGTGCGCTGGGGTGGAGCCGTTGGCGCGTGGTGATCATGGTGATGGGCGAGAGCGCGCTGCTGGGCGCGCTCGGCGGACTGGTCGGCTGCGCGGCTGGCGCGGCATTGGTTATCCCGATGAGCACGAGTTCGGCCATGAGCTATTTGCAAGGCAAGCTCTCGCTGCCTCTGCTGGGGCAAGGGATGTTGACGGCGATCGTGCTGGGCTGCGTCGGCGGACTGTATCCGGCGTGGTGGGCTTCCAGACTGATGCCGGTCGAGGCGCTGCGGTACGAAGGTGGCGCGGGAGCAAGTCGAAAATCTCGAAGTTCAAATGTCAAATTTAGAGTCGGGCTGCGCAAGAGTGAGACGTTGCGGTCACTGTGGAGCCGGCGCGGGCGCACGGTGCTGACGATCGTGGGCATCAGCATCGGCCTGACCGCAGTCGTCGCGCTCAGCGGTATTACAGACGGGTTCATGCGTGAGCTGGGCAAGTTGTTCACCCAGGGCGACGTAGATTTGATGGTGCGGCAAGCAGGCTCTTCTGACATCGGCTACAGTGCGATCGGCGAGCGTGTGGGTAGACAGATCGCCGCGATCCCAGGTGTGGAGAGCGTATCGGGGCTTGTCTTTGGCGCAGTGACGATGGAACGAGTGCCATTCGCCTTGATCATGGGTTATGATCCCCAGGAGCCAGCCCTGCGCCATTTCAAGATCGTGCAAGGGCGTGGGCTGTCCGGCAGCCGAGAGGTCATTATGGGCCGCCCGGCGGCCGATTCGCTCAAGGTCAATATTGGCGAGACGTTGAGACTGGGCGAGATGGGCCTTCGTGTGGTAGGGATCTTTGAGACAGGCGTCTCTTGGGAAGAAAGTGGCATGGTCATTCCGCTGCGCGATGGGCAGGCGATTTTGGGCAAGCCGCGCCAGGTGTCGATCTATGTGATCAAGGTGCGAGACCCCAGCCAGGTCGAGCCAGTTCGCAAGCAGATCGAGGCGAACATCTCTGAAGTGCTCGTCGCGGCGTCCAGCGAGGTGAACGAGTTCATGCCAGAGATGGAAGTGATGAATGTGATGGTATGGGCCATCAGCGCGTTGGCGATCCTCGTCGGCGGCATCGGGATGATGAACACGATGATCATGAGCGTGTTCGAGCGGACGCGCGAGATCGGCACGCTGCGCGCGCTGGGCTGGCGGCGGCGCAAGGTGGTGGGGATGGTGATCAAGGAATCGCTGGCGCTCGGGCTGATCGGCGTGGTGATAGGCGTTGTGCTGGCCTGGTTACTGGGCCAGGCGATGCAGCAGATTCCGATGTGGGGCAGTTGGCTGGCCGTTATCATCTCGCCGGGGCTGTTGGCGCAAACGCTCGCCATTGCGATTCTGCTGGGTGCGGTCGGTGGGCTGTACCCCGCCTGGCGAGCGGCGAACCTGAGTCCGGTGGAAGCGTTGCGGTACGAGTAAAAGTCGCGGGATGTGAGGGACGAGATGAAGGAGGCACAATGAGTGGAAACGCAAGGATTGGATCATCAAATCGGGCGACCGGCACAGCCGGGTGGGTTGTATCGAGTTCGCTCAAAGGCATAGCGGGAGGATTGTTTCTTGGCGCGATCTTGTTCATCTCGGCGGGTCGGCTGGACTGGCCGATGGCGTGGGTCTATACGCTGGTGTCCGCAGTGGATGCGTGTCTGCTCGTCATGGTCGTCAGCCCAGAACTGATGAAAGAGCGCGCGCATCCCAAAGCGGATGCCAAAGCCTGGGATCGGGTATTGGCCCATCTCACTGGCCCGCTCGGCTCGACGGCCATGCTGATCATGGCCGGACTTGATTGGCGCTTTGGGTGGCCGCCACAGGTTCCGTTCGCGTGGCAGGCGGCGGGGCTGGTGGTGTTCGTGCTGGGCATGGGACTGATGACGTGGGCCATGATCGTCAACAACTTTTTCTCGCTGGTGGTTCGTATCCAAAAAGATCGGGGGCATACCGTCGTCAGCAGTGGGCCTTATGCGTATGTGCGCCATCCGGGCTATGTCGGCGGGATATTGTTCCAACTGGCGACGCCCGTGATGCTCGGCACATTGTGGGCGCTTATCCCGGCGGGGCTGGCGGCGTGTTGCATCCTCGTCCGCACGGCGTTGGAAGACAAGACGCTTCAGGCCGAATTGGATGGCTACAAAGATTATGCCGCGCGGGTACACTATCGCTTG
>CAYGWJ010000102.1:0-13371 GCA_964353405.1 uncultured Anaerolineae bacterium | reverse complement strand
CCCCGCGCCGTCCGCTCCAGCGCCGCATCCCGCAGCACCAGCGCGTGGTTCTTGGCTTCGACCAGCGCCTGCACCCGCTTGCCGTTCGCCGCGGCCGTGGCGTAGATATGCCGCCCCACCGGCATGGATCCCACAAAGCTGACCCCTTTGACATCCGGGTGCCTCAGCAGGATCTCGGCCTCGTTTCGTGAGCAGGTCACCACGTTCAACACGCCCTTGGGCAGCCCCGCCTCCGCCCACAACTCGGCAATCCGCAGAGACGACTGCGGCACAAAGCTTGCCGCCTTGAGCACCAGGGTGTTGCCCGTCGCCAGGCAGAGAGGCGCCATCCACCCCATCGGAATCATCGCCGGAAAGTTCCACGGCGCGATGCCGGCGAACACCCCCAGCGGCTCCATGTACTGCGTGGTGTCGTAGCCCGTTGTGCAGTTCATCAGCGCCGGCGCCATCATCAGGTGCGGAATCCCGCAGGCGAACTCGACCACCTCGGTCACCTTCAACACGTCGCCCATGGATTCGTCCCACACCTTGCCGTTCTCCGTGGCCACCATCAGCGTCAGCTCATCCAGGTGCTTGTCCAGCAGGGCCTTCATCCGGTACAACACCTGCGCTCGCTGGTTCGGCGGGGTGTCGGCCCAGGCCGGGAAGGCCGCCTGGGCCGCCGCCACCGCCGCTTCCACTTCGGCTGCCGTGCACTGTGGCGCTTGAGCGACCACTTGTCCGGTGGAGGGATCATAACAATCCATGTACTTGCTGGTCTTGGATTCCAGCGCTTCTCCACCTACCCAATACTTCAATTTCTTCACAGCCATGTTCTTGTCCTTTCATCTACTCGAGTATCTCACAGACCGCCGCGCCTGTCAGCGGCGAGCCATCACCCGTTTAGCCGCGGCGACCACATCGTCCACCGCCAGGCCAAAGGCATCCATCAGCGATTCCGGGTCGAAGGCCGTGCGCGCAAATGTGTCGGCCACGCCGACGCGCTCTATCGCCGTCGGGCGAGCGCCAGCCAGCGCCTCCGACACGGCTCCGCCCAGCCCGCCGATGACCGAGTGCTCCTCAGCCGTGACAATCGCGCCCGTTTCCTCAGCCGCTTTTATGACCAGGTCCCGGTCAAGCGGCTTGATGGTGTGCATCTCGATCACCCGCGCCCGGATGCCTTCCGCGGCCAGTTTATCGGCCGCCGCCAACGTCCGGCCCACCATCGAGCCCGTCGCCACAATGCTCACGTCCTTCCCGTCTCGCAGCGTCAGCCCCTTGCCAATGGCCAGGGGCGTGCCCGCGGTGTATGCCGGCAGCGCCCCGGCGCGGCTCAGGCGCAGGTAGACCGGTCCATCGTATTCGGCCACAATCGGCACCCACGCCGCAGCTTCGGCGCCGTCAGCGGGCACAATCACCGTCATTTCAGGCAGCGCGCGCATGAGGGCAATATCCGAGATGGAATTGTGAGTCGGCCCGTCCTTGAAATCCGAGAGGCCGGCATAATGCGAGGCCAGCTTGACATTCGTACGCGCGTAGCAGACGCACGTCCGGATCTGTTCCATCGCCCGCAACGCCAGCAGCGCGGCAAAGGCGTTCACAAACGGGATTTTTCCGCCCAGGGCCAGGCCGACCCCCACATCGACCATACATGGCTCGGCAATGCCGATGTTAAAAAAGCGGTCCGGAAACCGTTCGGCAAAATAGCAGGTTAGTGTCGAGGCCGACGTATCCGCATCCAGCACGACGACATTGGGGTTGACCTCGCCGTACTTGGCCAGCGCTCGGCCGTAACCTTCGCGAAGTGATAACTCGGCCATCAGGCGTTCCTCCCCAGTTCGTCGACGGCTTGAGCATATTGGGCATCATTCGGCGGAACGCCGTGCCAATAGGCCTGGTCTTCCATGAACGAAACCCCTTTGCCCTTGGTCGTGTGGGCGATGATGACCGTAGGCCGGCCGTGAACCTCGCCGGCCGTGTCCAAAGCCTCCACCACCTGGCGCATATTGTGCCCGTTGATCTCGAGCACGGTCCAGTTAAAGGCCCGCCATTTGTCGACCAGCGGTTCCATGGGCATCACTTCATGCACCGGGCCGTCCAGCTGTACATCGTTGTAGTCGACGATCGCGGTCAGGTTCGAGAGGCGGAACTTGGCCGCCGTCATCATGCCTTCCCACACAATCCCGCCCTGGCATTCCCCGTCGCCCAGCAGCACATAGATGTGATAATTGAGCTTGTTCAAGCGCGCCGCCAGCGCCAGGCCTGCGCCGAGAGCAATGCCGTGCCCCAAGATGCCGGACGTCATGTCTACGCCGGGCGTCTTGAGCCGGTCGGGGTGGCCCTGCAGGTGACAATCCAGCGCCCCCCAATTTTTGAGGTCTGCCTGAGGGAAAAAACCGCGGCGGGCCAGCGCCGCGTAAAGAATTGCCGACGCATGCCCCTTGCTGAGGATGAACCGGTCGCGCTCCGGCCAATCCGGGCGGGCAGGGTCGAGGCGCAGCTTGTGGAAAAAAAGCGCCGCCATGATCTCGGCCGCGGAGAGGGCGCCGCCGGGGTGCCCTGCGCCACGACGATGGATCAAGTCCAGGCTGTCCAGGCGCAGATCGCGCGCCCGCTCTTCCAATTCAAGAATAAGTGATTCCCTTTGATAGGCCATATCGGCAAGTCCTTGTTGAATTGACTCTGCGTGTCAGTCTTTACCCCTCGGCAAACACATCCCGGTCATAATTCACGTACGCCTCGGGCCGGGTGACTGCCGAAAACATGCAGACCACCACCATGGGAGTATCGCCCGTATTTCGAATCTGGTGCTTGGAATTGGCGGGAAACATCACCGCGTCGCCCGCGCTGAACGGCGCTCGCTCGCCATCCACCCAGGCCTCGCCCTCCCCCTGGATGATAAAGAGGGCTTCTTCCACATCCTTGTGGCCATGCAGGGGGCGCGCCACGGACTTGGGCGGGGCGGTCAGGATGCAGGCCGAAAGCATCGTGGCGCCGACGGTGTCGGGGGTGACGATCCACTGCAGATCGCGCCCCGGCAGATGCACCAGCGCAATGTCCTTTTGATGCGCTACTTTGACCGGCATGTTGAGATCTCCTTGTCTTAAATTGAATCGCACTGGCTGGCATCGCGCCGTTTTCGTAGGCGGCGCACAGGGCCAAAGGTACTTTACACATCCGGGTTGGGCAGCAGGATGTCCCTGATCAAGGTCACCAGGTCATCCGTCGCTTTGCTGAACTGCCGCAGCGTCCGCGCCGTGGATCCAAAGCTGTCAAACTCGGCGACCGTCATCCCCTGCTCGTCATAAGCGCGCCGGAAATCCACGAATTTTGAATAGAGTTGGTCCACGATGGCCGGGTCCACCGGCTTGTCCATGCGGTTCTCCACCGTCACATTCGAGGCGTTGAAGCGCTGCTGCCACTCGTAGGGCGGAGAAATCACGACCTCCCCGCCGATGAACTCGCTCCAGTGCAAGTGGTTCCGGAAGGCGGCACTCAACAGCCGCAGCCGGTAGCCTCGCTCCCGGTAGATGCGGTAGGCCTTTTTCATCACCGCCACGCCGGCCCAATCCAGCACCCACGGGTCGGCAACGATGCCCTGCTTTTCGGCCACCACCTTCAGCCAATCATCCAGGCGCCCCACCATTTGCACCGATATGGGCCCCATGCGGCTGATGTCCAAGCCTTTTTTTTCGCGCCGCTTGAACCCGCGCTCCACCGCTTCGGCCACAGCAATCGCCTGCGGCAGCGTAAAGCTCACGGTCGCGTTGACGCTCACCCCCCGGTAGGTGGCCTCCTCAATCGCCTCGATCCCGGCCGTCGTCACCGGGATCTTGACAATCATATTCGGAGCCAGCCCGGCAAAGTGCACCGCCTGCTTCACGATCGCCTCGGCATTCCGATAGAATTTTGGGTTCGTCTGGATGGAGAGTCTCCCGTCTTTCCCGTTGCCCCGCTCAAAAATCGGCAGGAGCAGCTTGGCGGCCTTCTGCGACACCTCCTCCACCACCTTCCAGGCCACCTCCTCATCGGAGGCCGTGGGCATCTCGCGGATAATCTCCGGGATGCGGATCTTCCAGACGGCCCATTCCCTCTTCAACACGTTCAGGACAATCACCGGGTTGCAGGTCGCCCCCACCGCGCCGTTGAGATCGATCGAGCTCGACAATTCCGACACCGAGGCGGAATCATTCCACAGCGCGGTTGGGGTCGTCTGCGTCATCTGATGAAGGCGACTCTTGAATTCCATGTCACTCAAACTCCTCTCGCCGGGCCCGGCCCGGCACTCGCCAGGCCAGCGCCGGCGCCTGGTCGCAAGCTGCCTGGCATGCATGCACGTCAAACCATTCTACACCCGGGCAGATTTTGAGCACCGGCCCTTGCCGAATTGGCCTCACCCCATATACAGCCCGCCACTTACGGCCAGCGTATGCCCGACAACAAAATCCGAGGCCTCTGAGGCCAGGTACAGCACTGCCCACGCCACGTCGGCCGGTTTGCCCATTCGGTGGAGTGGCATTTGGTGGAGCGCGTTATCCTTGACGGTGTCTGACCACCCGTCCGTCATCGGCGTGTCAATCATGCCCGGTGATACCGCATTCACTTGAATTTCGGGGGCCAGCAGGCGGGCCAGACTCCGGGTCAGGCCGATGATACCCGCCTTGGAGGCCGAATAGTGCAGGCCGGCGATCAGCCCTCCCGTCTGCGCGGCGCTTGATGTCATGTTAATGATCTTACCAGAGTGCTGGCGCCGCATGACGGGCATAACCGCCTGGCTGAACAGGAACGTCCCTTTGAGATTCACGGCGAGCACGCGATCCCACTCCGCCTCGGTGATTTCTTCGGGGAGAGTCAGCGGGCAAATGCCCGCATTATTGACCAGAATATCCACTCGGCCCCAGGCCCGGACCACGGCCTCGACCGCAGCCCGCACCGACTGCCCGTCGCTCACATCCGCGACCACCGGCATCGCCGCATAGCCTTTCGCCTCGAGGCTCCTGGCGGCCTCTTGCACCCAGTCCGCCTTCAAGTCTACCAGCGCCACCTTGGCGCCGGCGGACGCCATTTGCTCGGCAATCGCCAGCCCAAGGCCCCCGGCGCCTCCCGTGATGATGGCAATTTTGCCTGCCAGAGATATTGTATTTGTCATGCGTGCCACTTTTCCTGGCATCCACTCCAAAGATGCCACGGGCATTCTAGCCCAGACCGCGCCGGTCTTAGACCGGCGCGGATTCCGGCCAGGACAATTGGGTCACGGACCCCCGGACTGGTCAAATGCGGGAGGTCCATTTCAGGTCACTTTTTGATCAAGTGGTCTTTCTGATACTGCTCGGGAATAAAGGGCGGCGCAACCACCGAGACGCATTTGAGGATGACATCGCCATCGTTGATCAACTGGTGAACACACTTGGGCGGAACGTATACGACCGCCCCCGGCTCAAGCGGCATCTCTTCGTCGTCCACCCGAATCCGGCCGCGGCCCGAGACACAGTAAAAGGCCTCTTCCTGAGCCTCGTGGGAATGGGCATTGCTGGTGAAACCCGGGTCAACCGAGCTGGTCCCCAGCCACAAATGCTGGCTGCCCATGGTATAGGGCGCCACCAGGTGGCGGATCACCCGCTGATGCGGCGGGCCAATCCGGTCACCTTCTACGTCTTGCTCAAGTACATAGTGCATAGTCAATTTGCTCCTTGTCGCAGCCGTTGGAGCGGCGCTCGTGCTCAGTCCCCTGGCTGCAACACGATTTTAAGGCCTTGTTTCGCCTCGACCATCTCGAACGCCTTGCGCCACTCGGCCAGGGGGAGGATGTGGCTCACCAGTCGGTTCGCATCGACCTGGCCCCGGCGCATGAGGTCAAGGCTGTGCTCCCAGGCGGGCCAGCGCTGGCCCAGCGCGCCGGTCACCTGCAGCTCTTTGTAGGCCACCAGGGAAAAGTCCAACTCAAACGGCCCGCTCGACAGTCCCAGCTGGGTATACCGGCCCCTGCGGCGGGTGGCCGCCAGGCCCAGGCGGGCTGCCGCTGGCGCGCCCGAACACTCCAGAAAGACATCTGCGCCCGGCCCTTTGCCGTTGGCGGCGAGCCATTCCAGCACGTCCTGGGCCTGAACATCAATCGTCGCATCGGCCCCCAACTGACGCGCCAGCGCCAGGCGCTCGGCATCTTGCCCGGTCCCGCAGACCACAGCATAGGCGCCCGCGGCCTTGACCAACTGCAGACAAAACAGACCGATGGGGCCCGGCCCCGTGATCAGAACCAGGTCGGTCGTCGAGAGGTGCGTCAACTCCAGCACCCCGTGGACACAGCAGGCCAACGGTTCGGTGAGCGCCCCAGCGATATAGTCCACGTTCTCCGGAAGCCGGTGGATCTGGCGCTCGTTCACCACACAGTAGCGGGCAAAGCAGCCGTCAAAGGCATAGCCCACCACCTTGCGGGTGGCGCACATATTATAGTGCCCGGTCCGGCAGTGCAGACACACGCCGCAAGATTCGGCGGTTGTTTCACAGGTCACCCGGTCGCCGGCCTGGTAGCTTTTGACTTCTTGGCCGGTCTCGACGATCACGCCGGCAAACTCGTGCCCCATCACGACGGGAGGGACGACATTGATCTTGATGTCGTCGTGATAAATGTGCAGGTCCGAGCCGCAGACCCCGGCCGCCTTGACCTCTACCTTAACTTGGCCGGGGCCGGGGCTAGGCTCGGGGACCTCACGCAGCTCCACATTCCCTTGTCCGCGGAGATACTTGACAACCGCCTTCATGACGCCTCGCCTCCCTTACGCCGCCGTCCACCCCCCGTCCACATACAAGATGTGGCCGGTGATAAAGTCGGAGGCCGGCGAGGCCAAAAAGATCGCGGCCCCGAACAGGTCAGAGACTTGCCCCACGCGCCCCATCGGAATGCGGCTGACGATCGCGGCATTCTGTTGGGGGTCGTCCAGAATGAAAGTGTTCAATTCGGTGCGGATAAAGGTGGGCGCAATGGCGTTGACGGTAATGCCCAGCGGCGCCCACTCGATGGCCAGCGACTTGGTCAACAGGTTGACGCCCCCCTTGCTGGCGGGGTAAGAGGGGTCGTTGGCCCGCCCCTGCAAGCCCCGCACCGACGACATGTTGATGATCTTGCCTCGCTTTTGACTGACCATCACCTTGCCCACGTGTTTGCAGCAGATGAACATGCCTTCCAGATTGATGCGAATGACTTTTTCCCACTCCTCCACGGCGTATTCGGTGGTCGGCTTGATGATGACGGTGCCGGCCGAGTTGATCAGGATGTCGATGCGGCCAAACTCTTCCATCACGCGGCGGACCATCTCTTCGACCTCCGCCTCGCGGGTGATATCGACGCCCAGCGGCAGCGCCCGGCGTCCCAGCGCGCGGACATCCTCGGCCACGGCCTCCAGACCAGGCGGGTTGATGCTGATGGGGACGATGTGCGCCCCTGACGCCGCCAGGGCCAGTCCCATGCCGCGGGCCAGCCCGCCATCGCCGCCCGCGATAACGGCCACGCGGTCCGTCAGGGAGAACAGGGAAGATACGCCTTGAACCTTTTCTTTGAGCTTATCGTCCACTCAAGCCTCCTGCGCGTAGAGAGCCTAAAGGTCCAAAAGACCTCGCCGGCCTGGCGTGGTTACGCCGGTCTCAGAGACCGGCGTCGTCTTCAACCACCGCTACCGCCCGAATGGGCGAGCCGCTGGCGTTGCGAATCTTGAGCGGCAGGCCGATGAAGCGGAAGCGCTTGCCAGCCACCGGGCTCAGGTCGCCCAGGTTCTCGATGTTCAGCCGCTGCATAATGCGGCAGACCTGGTGCGCCGGATAGCTCGTCGTCTGCGAAGAGTCGTGACTGGGGGCGTCTTGGCCAATGTTGATGGCGCCGGCGCCGTAGAGATACTCGGCGGCTTGACGCCCCAAGCCGGAATAGTCGGTGAGATAGGCCGGGGTGGGGAAAGTGCGCCCATAGTGGCCGGAGTAGAGCAGCACGGTATCGCCGGGCTTGACCTCCAGGCCATCTTTGGCCAGGGCTTGCTTGATCATCTCGACCGTGTAAGCCGTCTTGGGCGGGAGGTGCGAAAGATTGATGCAGATGCCTTCGGTATAGAACCAGTCCAGCGGGATTTTGTCGATGTCGGGCGCGCCCGGCGTCGGGTCAATGTGGCTGATCGAATCCACATGCGTCGTGCCGTGCGTGCTCATCGAGATTTTCTCGGACTTGTAGGAATAATTCTCGGTGAACCGGCCTGAGGCGAGGGTCTCCGCATGAGTGGGGCCGTACGTTACCTCCGTCGGCGGATGCCCGATCCACACTGGGACGCCGGTAAAGATTTCCTGGCTCAGGTCATAGAGTTTATAGCCCATCGTTTTGCTCCTCTGCTAGTTTGTCTGTAAGAGTTCCAAGGATATCCCATCCGGGTCGAAGAAGTAGGTCCACCGCCAGCCCTTCATCGGCCCGGCCGGCACCGTGGCCGGTGGCGCCGTAAAGCGCACCTGCTTAGCCAGCAGGGCCTGGTAGGCCGCATCGATGTCGTTGACCTTGAACGCCACGTGGGCGGCGCCGATGTCGCTGTTCACGCGGTCGTAGGGGCGTCCCTTGGGGGTGAGGTATTCGATCAGCTCGATTTGGGCGTCGCCGGCGCGAAAGATCGCCAGGCTGAGCCGCGACTTGGCCACGCCCAGGGCCTCCGAGCGGTCATCGCCGCTGGCTTCGCTTCGCTCGGTCAACACCAATTCCAGGCCCAGCACATCGCGATAGAAGGCGATGGAGCGCTCCAAATTGCTGACGGTGAAGCACGAATGGTCAACACCTTTGATCATACTTCGACTCTCCTCTGCGCTGCAATCTCACTCCCCGGACCTTCCCCCATCGCCTGTAAGCGCCGCGGCCGCTACACCCCGCACGCCTCGCGGCAATGGGGGAAGAGGGGGAACTCGGTGATCAGATGCCAATGGCATCGTGATTGGCCAAGGCGATGGCCGGCGGCGGCCCGTTGGCCGAGCCCACGCCAAACCCTTTGGCCCCCTGCACCCCGTATTGAATTGGGGACGGCGCAAAGAGTAGCTTGCCCCGTCCCCAATTACGTCTACGAACCTGGCCGTTTAGCCTTTGGCGGCTTGGGCCTCTAGCGCCTTCAAGATCCTGTCGGGCGTAATCGGATAGACGTCAATCCAGATCCCAATGGCGTCTTGGACGGCGGCCATGATAGCCGGCCCCGGGCCATTCGTAGATCCTTCTGAAAAGCCCTTCGCGCCTTTGACCCCGTTAGGATGGGGCACTTCGCAGATGCCGACCAGGCTTTCTTGCGGATAGTCTGCAAAGGTCGGCAGGTAGTAGTCGCCCAAGGTCACGGGAGCATAGCCTAGAGTAGGATCAGGGAAGGTATTCTCGGAAAGCGCCATCCCCAGGCCGATACACAAGCCGCCGTTGATCTGCGCCTTGACCAGCAGGGGGTTGACGGCCTTGCCGACTTCCCACGTGTGGGACATCTTGAGGATGTCCACCAGGCCCGTCTCGGTGTCCACTTCCACTTCCACATAGCAAGCGCCAAAGGAAATGGCCCCCACGGCCGGCATCGCGCCGGTCTCCGGGTCGTGAGCGTGGAAGACATCCGGCTGCCATGAGCCGGTGCCCACCAGGAAGCTGCCGCCCCAGTTGACGGCGTCGCCGACCTTGCCCATCGGCATCGAGTGCTGCGCCTCGGCGCCGCGCACAAACACCTTGTTGTCGGCGACCTCGATATCGTCCGGGCTGGCCTCAAAGATGTCCGACGCCCACATGCGGATCTTTTGCTTCAGGTCTTCGCACGCATTTTCCACGGCGTGGGAGTCAATGAGGGTGACGCGGCTGGCAAAACTGCCATGCGACTGCGGAGCAAAGTCGTCGGCAAAGTTGCTGCAGAAGACATTTTCGATGGGCACCTGCATCGTCTCGGCCGCAATCTGGCGCAAGATCGTCGTCGAGCCCTGGCCAATGTCGGACGCGCCCACGAGCAGCGTGAACGAGCCATCCGCCCTGAGCTGGATGGCCGCCTGGCTGGGGTCGCCGGCCCCTTTGTTGCCGCTCGGATGCAAGACACAGGAAATGCCTACACCTTTCTTTTTCATATCGTCTACCTCCTTCGGGAGCTCATTTGCATGACATGCTCCGGCAGCTGGATGCCGGCCAGCTCGGCGGTCTTTTTCATCGCTTCGATAGCGCCCGCGCCCAAGACCACGTATCGGCTCGCACCCAGGTCGCCATCGCGCCAGGCATTGAGCATGCGGATTTCCCACTGATCCATGCCAAGCTTCTGCGCGATCTTGGTCATCTGCACTTCCGAGGCAAATTGCCCATTCGCAGTGGTATACCCGCGCATGGAGCTGGAGACCGGTTTGTTGGTGAGGACACAATGGCCTTCGATCAGGATGTTCGGAATCCAGAACGGGCCGGACAGGAACATGCTGCCTTTTTCGATCCCGTAGGACGAGAACGTGTTGTAGGCGCCGGAATCATGCCAATGCTCGACATACCGTGCCACGAGGCGTCCGTCTTTCTTGACGCCATCCTTGAAATGGAACGCCCAGGCGCCGCGTTTGGTCGAATAGCGCAAGTCTTCCCGCCGCGTCTCGCGATACTTGATCGGCTTGCGGAACTTGAGTGCCGCAACCCCGGCGATGTGGTCTGTGTGGATCTCGTTCTTGCCGCCAAAGCCGCCGCCGACGATGCCGCCGATGTAGCGAATCTTGCTCAGCGGCCGGTTGAAGACAGCCATCAGGGAGCGGAGCTGGAAGGCCAGGCACTGGCTGGTGGTGTGGATGCACAGGCGGTCGGCCGCGTCCAGATAGGCGACCGAGGCGTGCGGCTCCATGGAAGCATGATCCTGGGTGCCCTCGCTGTAGTCGCCCTCGACGATATAGTCGGCTTCCTTAAAGCCCTGCTCCACATCGCCGAGCACGAGCTTGAAGGTCGTCCCCTTGTTAAACCCCGCAAACAGGTTGTTCGGCGTGCCCGCGTCCACCAGCGGCGCGCCGGGCTTTATGGCCTCGAACATGTCAAACACCGGCGTCTGCTCTTCGATGTCAACCTTGAGCCTGGCCACGCCTTCTGCGGCCGTGTCTTCGTCCACCGCGACCACGCCCGCAATCACCTGACCCTGGAAGCGGATGTTTTCCGCGAACACCGGGACATCGCCGAACCAGCCCACGTTGACGCCGGGCACGTCTTTGGCCGAGACAATGCCAATCACCCCCGGCACCTTCATGGTCTCCGAAGCGTCTATGTTTCGGACAACGCCTTTGTGCACCGGGCTGCGGAAAACCTTGACATACAGCATGCCCGGCTTGCTCACATCGTCCACGAAGATGGTCCTGCCAGTCACCTGGCCCTCGCCGTCGTACCGTGGCAACGCTTGGCCAATATAGTTATAGTCTGTCATCGCTACGCCTCCTTCGCTTTGCCATTGGCCACTGCCAAGACAGCTTCCACTATTTCATCGTAGGAGCCGCAGCGGCAAAGGTTGCCCGACATGTAGTAGACAATATCGTGCCGTGTCGGGTGGGGGTTCTTATCCAGCAGCGCTTTGGCCACCAGCACCATGGCGGGCGTGCAGAAGCCGCACTGGAAGGCGCCCCTCTCCATGAAGACCTTCTGGATCGGATGCAGCTGCCCATTATCGCTCAGGCCTTCGATGGTCAGCACGTCCTTGCCGGCCGCCGTCAACGCGAGGGTCAGGCAAGAGCGGACCGGCTCGCCGTTAATCAAGACCGTGCAGGTGCCGCAGTCGCCGTCGTCACAGCCGCGCTTCATGCCCGTATAATGCAGATCCTCGCGCAGCACGTCCAGCAGGGTCTCCGTGGGTTTGACCACCACGTCCACGGGCGAACCATTGAGGGTAAATGAGAGTATCTGTTTCATGTTCGTTTTGCCTCCTCCCTAACTCTCGAGCCCGGCGGCCTGAGCCAGCGCCCGCGCCACCAGCGCCGTCCCCGCCTTGCGGCGATACCAGGCCGTGGCCCGCACATCGTCGATCGGGCTGCTCTCGCCCACCGCCGCGGCGGCCACTTGCGCCACCAGCGCCGCGTCCACCGCCTTGCCCACCAGCAGCGCTTCGGCCTTGGCGCAGCGCAGCGGCTTGGGCGCCATCGACCCCAGCGCTATCCGCGCCGCCTTGCACACTTTCCCCTCCAGCTCCAGGCGCACCCCCACGATCACAATCGAGCACGCCTGCGCCTTCCGTTTCCCGAGCTTCCCAAACACCGCCTTGCCCTTCACAGCGGGAATCTGAATCTCGGTCAGCAGCTCCTCGGCCCTTAACACGGTCTCGCCGGGCCCCACGAAAAAGTCGTCGATCGCCACCAGGCGTTCGCCCTTGGCGCTCACCAGTTTGAGCTTGGCGTCCATCGCCATCAGCGGATAGACCAGGTCGGCCGCCGGGGAGCCATGCGCGATATTCCCGCCGATCGTCCCCACGCTTCGGATGGCCACGCTGCTATGCTGCCGCGCCGCATCTGCCAGCGCCCCCGCCTGCTTCGCCACCAGGTCGCTCTCGAGCAGCTTTGCGATGGGCGTCCCGGCCCCGATCACCAACTGCCCACCCTCGACCTTGATGTAATCCAGTCCCAGTCCGCCGATGTAGATCAACACCTCCGGCTTGAGTTCATAGTAGTTGATCTTTGGCACCAGATCCGTGCCGCCTGCCAGTACGGTCGCCTTTTGGCCGTGTTCGGCCAGCAGCTTTACCGCCTGGCTCACCTCCGTTGGTGCAAAATAGCTGACGTCTTGCATGAGTAGACCCTCCGTTTCTTATTTCTTGGTGAGAGGATTTCAGAAAGAAATGCCCGATGGGTACGTTCAAATTCAAGACAGGGTCAAGAGTGTTTCTTCGTCACCTCCTTCATTTGGCTTCCAGTTTCTTGGAAAAGTTGCCCCACCATGTGTAGCACCAAATAGTTATCCACCCCATTACGAAACCGAATAACATCGACAGGGCGAGGTAAATGGCTGGGGTAATATAATCTCCGGCGACGGTAAACTTTTGTGCCGGCCACCAGAAGAAGTACGTGCCAAAGTACAGGCCAGCGCCCTGGAAATAGGCGGGCACCGCGCCGATCGGCTTGACCTGTTCGGCCACGAGAACCATAATCGCCGCCCATAACCCGACCGCGATCATCAGGGCCCACGAGCCAAAGAAGGGCGTCGCCAGGAACTGCACGATGATCAATATGGCACAGATTTCACCTATGACGAAGCACAAGGCTCCCCACAGCGCGGACTTCAGATTGGCGCCAAGGAAGAAGTACATCGCCCAGCAGGCGAAGATCGCAAACAAGATAAGTTGCGGCACAACTTCGGGTATTTTGATTAGCGGAATACACAGCACAAAGATGATGAGGGGATGGGCCAAGACGTTGAGCACTTTCATG
>CAYGWJ010000101.1:0-12548 GCA_964353405.1 uncultured Anaerolineae bacterium | reverse complement strand
TATGAGTATATTCGCGACCGTGTGTCCGGCGCGAACAAGATGCCCGCGCTGGCTGACCTGATTGCACGGCAAGCCGAACAACGTCGGTTAGACGCGTCGTGGAAAGCGTCCTAGTTTTCCCCGATTTATTGGGAAGATACCCAAAAACGCACGAGGTTGGTTTGTCTAAGTGTTTGTCACCTCCTTTCACGTGCGGGGAACATCCAGCTAGAGTCTATGCCCTTTGCCTGAAGCGGTCAAGCAGTTTGTCCTCTGGCCTATCCTGTTGTATACTTTCATCCACAGAACGCCAAACGCTTTCACAGGAGATGCCACATGAGAGTCTCTTGCCTTCAAGAAAACCTCGCCAAAGGTCTGTCCATTGTCGGGCGCGCAGTCGCCACGCGCTCCACGCTGCCGGTGCTGAGCAACATCCTGCTCGCCACCGACCAGGGCCGGCTCAAGCTTTCGGCCACCAATCTCGAGATCGGCATCACTTGCTGGATCGGCGCCAAGGTGGAAGAGGACGGCGCGATGACTGTCCCAGCCCACACGTTCGTGGACCTGGTGAGCGCGCTGCCGGCCGAGCGAGTGGATATGGAACTCGTCGTCCGCACGCAGACGCTCAACCTCAAATGCGGTCGCTTTGAAAACAACGTGCGCGGCATTGATGCCACCGAGTTTCCGCTCATCCCCACCGCCGACGACGACAAAGCTATCCGCATTGATCCCACAGTCTTGCGGACTCTGGTGAGCCAGGTGGTCTTTGCGGCAGCCACCGACGAGAGCCGCCCAATCCTCACGGGCGTGCTAGCCAAGTTCGACAATGACAAAGTGACCTTTGCCGCGTCCGATGGCTTCCGCCTGGCCGTCCGCACCGCGCCGCTGCTGGAGCCGGTGCCTGCGCCTTTGAGTGTCATCATCCCGGCGCGCGCGCTGGCCGAACTGGGGCGTGTCAGCGGAGACCAGGAAGACCCGGTCACCATCAACATCACGCCGTCCAAGAGCCAGGTCTTGTTTCACCTCGATCACATCGAGCTGGTCAGCCAGCTCATTGACGGCAATTTCCCGGACTATACGCAGATCATCCCCAAGAAGAAGGAAACGCGCACCGTCGTCGGCACGGCGGAACTGCTCAAGGCGTGCAAGGCGGCCAATGTGTTCGCGCGCGAGAGCGCCAACATCGTCAAGCTGACCGTCGAGCCAGGCAGCGAGCTGGCGCCGGGCCACATCACGGTGCAGGCCACCTCCGCCGAGACGGGCGACAACGTGGGCGAGATGGACGCCACGGTCGAAGGCACGCCCATCCAGATCGCGTTCAACGTCAAGTACCTGATTGACATGCTGTCCGCCGCCAACGCGGCGCAGGTGGCGCTGGAAACGACCACGCCCTCCAGCCCCGGCAAGTTTGTGCCCGTGGGCGACGATGCGTTCCTGTGCGTGGTGATGCCGATGCACATTGGGAACAGGTAACAAGACGCAAGAAGCAGGATGCAGGGGGCAAGAAGCAGGGTAGGTTTCCTGCCTCTTGCCTCCTGCCTCTTGTAAGGGGGAAGCATGCCTCAAGAATTGTCGTCGTCCCAACTCCGCCGCAGGTGCGACCCGACGGGATTCACATTCCGGTCCACGGCCGAGTTGCCCGTCGCGCCGGACATTATCGGGCAGCCCCGCGCCACACATGCTATCGAGTTCGGGATTGACATCGAAAGCCCCGGCTTTAATATTTTCGTCCTTGGCCCCGGCGGCACCGGGCGCACGACGACCATCCAGCGCTTTTTGGAACTCAAGGCCGCCGCCGAGCCGGCGCCCTCCGACTGGGTCTATGTCAACAACTTCCTTGACCCCTACAAGCCGCGCGCCATCTTTTTGCCGCCCGGCAAAGGGGCCGGGTTCCGCGCCGATATGCAGTCGCTTGTGGCGCATCTGCAGACGGATATGCCCCGCGCCTTTGAGACAGAGGAATACGAGCAGGCGCGCAGCCAGATCGGGCGGGTGTTCGAAGAAACGCGCGATAACGAGTTCGCCCGGCTGAGCGAGCTGGCCCAGAGCCGCGGCTTTGCGCTGGGACAGACCGCTACCGGGCTGGTCATTGCGCCGGTCATCAACGGCCAGCCGGCTGACCCGGAAGCCGTCGTCAAGCTGCCGGCCCAGCAGCAACAACAACTCGAAGCGACGCGCCGTGACCTGGAGGACGAGCTGACCGATGTGCTGCGCGTCGTGCGCGAGCGCGACAAAGAAGCTAAAGCCAAACTGCTCGACCTGGACAAAAAGGTAGCGAGTTTTAACGCCGGTCACCTGCTGGACGATCTGGAGAAAAAATACGCCGGCTTTGACGAAATCCTGCTGTACCTGGGCGAGGTGCGCCACGACATTATCGAGCACGTGCAAGAGTGGAAAGGCGATTCGGAGAGCAGCCCGGACGAGGAGGCGGAGCAGCCGCCCGCGCTGCCGCCTCCTGCCCCTCCGTCCGACGGAGCCGGGCTTGCTCTCATGGCGCGCTACCAGATCAATCTGCTCGTGGACAATTCCCGCCGCCAGGGCGCGCCCGTCGTCGTCGAGTCGAATCCCACCTTCACTAACCTGATGGGCCGCATCGAGCACGACGTCCGGTACGGCGGGACGACGACGGACTTTTCCATGCTGCGCGCGGGCGCGCTGCACGTGGCCAATGGCGGCTATCTCGTCTTGCGCGCTCAGGATTTGCTCGAAGATGAAGCATCTTACAAGGCACTCAAGCGCGCGCTCACCAACGGCGAGATCTCCATCGAAGAACCCGGCGCGCAGATGCGTTTGCTCACAACGGTTTCGATTGCGCCGGAGCCGATCCCGCTCGACCTCAAGGTGGTCCTGCTCGGCTCGCCGCAGCTCTATTATGCGCTTTATTCGGCGGACGAAGACCTGCAAAAGCTGTTCAAGGTCAAAGCCGACTTTGCCTCGGACATGGAGCGCACACCAGAGAACGAAAAGAGTTACGCGCTCTTTGTCCGCGCGCGTGTGGAAGAAGAAAAGCTGCGCGATTTTGACCCGACCGGCGTGGCCGCTATCGTCGAGCACGGCAGCCGATTGGCGGAAGATCAGACCAGGTTGACCACGCGCTTTGGCGACCTGACCGACATGATCCGCGAAGCTTCGTACTGGGCCGGCAAGGCGAGCCACGCGCTCGTGAGCGCGGACGATGTGCAGCGTGCCGTAAGTGAATGGACGTATCGCTCGAACCAGATCCAAGAGTTGACGCAGAAAGAAATCACCGAAGGGACGATCATGGTGGACGTTGCTGGCGCAACGGTCGGCCAGGTGAACGGGCTCTCCATTTCGACGCTGGGCGACTATAGCTTTGGGCAGCCTTCACGGATCACTGCGCGCACGTACATGGGCCGCTCGGGCGTCGTGGCTATCGAGCGCGAAGTGAAGCTGAGCGGGCCGATTCACAACAAGGGTGTGCTGATCCTGGCCGGCTACCTGGGCGGCCAATACGCACTGGATAAACCGCTCACACTTTCGGCCAGCCTGAGCTTTGAGCAGATGTACAACGAGGTTGAGGGTGACAGCGCCTCGTCAACCGAGCTGTACGCAATTCTGTCCAGCCTGTCGGGCCTGCCCATCCAGCAGAGCATCGCCGTGACCGGCTCGGTGAACCAGCGCGGCGAGGTTCAGCCCATCGGCGGGGCGCAGCACAAGATCGAGGGATTCTTTCACGTGTGCAAGGAGCGCGGCCTCACGGGCCCCCAAGGGGTGATGATTCCACACCAGAACGTCAAGAACCTGATGCTGAGCCACGAGGTCGTGCAGGCGTGCGCGGAGGGCAAGTTCCACGTCTGGCCGGTTCGGACGATTGACGAGGGCATCGAGCGGCTGACGGGCGTGCCCGCCGGTCAGCGCGACGAGAAAGGTCAATTCCCCGCAGGAACGGTTCACGCGCGCGTCGAGGCGCGGCTCAAGGCATTGGCCGAAGGAATTGAAAAGTTTGGCAAAGCCAACCTGGCACAAGAAGCACAGCCAGCCTGAGCCGGCGGGTGTCCGATGAGGCGGTAGACGCCATCGAACAACACAACCGCTTTTTCCATCTCAAGCTTGACTGGCATTTCCCGTCAACAAGGTTGACTCCCTGAGCCTCGTGCAGAGCAGCACGCTCAGAACCATCAGCCCGATGAGCACCACGAGTGAGGGCGTCATCGAACCCGTTCCCGGAGATCGAAAGCTGTCCATGCCAAAGATAAAGGCAATTCCCGAGATTTGCCCCATGAGCAACAGCAAGCCGTTGGAGGTGCCTTCTGGCGCGGGATACGCCACTTCGGCGCCATACTGGAATCCGATCGGGCCGGCGCTGAGCAAAAAGAAACCCAAAACGAAGGCTGAGGCAAGCAGGAGCCAGTAACTGGTGGCATACGTGATGCCGGCCAGACCCGGGATCGCGCCCGCCAGGGCCAGGGTGATGAACGGGACTCGCTTGCGAGTACGGTCAGAGAGCGAAGGGATGACCAGCGCGCCGACGATGCCGCCCAGGATCATCAGGCCGCCGATGATGCCGGCCTGCGTGATTGTAAAGCCCCTGGGCCGCACAATGTCTTCAATCCACGTGGTCACCGCATTAAACACCCCCAGCCCCACAAAGAAAACGAGCAGCAAGACGATAAAATTCGCCTTGCGCAGGGTCTGACGGAGGCCGTCGAAAACCAGCGACCGTTCGTCCTGACCCGGAGGACAAGGCGGCGTCGGAGGATATTCTCGGGCAAATGCGAAAAAAGCGGCGGCGGCCATCACAGATACGACCCCATAGATCACCAGCACGCTGCCCAGGCCGGATTGGATGGTCAGGTAGGGAGTGAGCGCCAGGCCGACAATGATGCCCAGGTAGATGGACAGCGATCCCAGGCCCGCTGCCGTCGCCCGTTCCTGAATAGGAAACCAGCGAGCCGCCACCTTGGTCAGGGCGTTAAGGATGAATGGCTGCCCGATGGCGATGCCGATCTGGGACACGAGCACCAGGTTATAATTTGACGCCCACAAGCCCCGCAGCAAACCAAAGATGCCGGTCAACGCCGCGCCGATTCCCACGGCGACACGGATGCCATAAGTGTCAATGGCCCACGAGGCGGGGATGGAGACAAAGATGTAGACGATCATAAAACTCATGGACAGGATGCCGATGCTGAGGTCCGACACCCCGTAATACCTGGCAGCCTCGCCCGTGATGGCGGCAAAGGTGATCCATAGAAGCTGATTGACGGCGGTGGCAAACATGAATACAAGAAGCACGACCCATCGGTAGCTGTAGATCTTAAAGTTGGTTTGTTCCATCGGACAATACCTCCTATAAGGTAGCGTAGAGACGATGACTTGGGGCACATCGGCGAATGGTTAGCCCGTCTTGCAATGAGCCTATGCCAGTGCACGGGCATCACCCGCTCCCTATGATAGCGGCTACACCGATCTGCGCCAGCTCCATATCCTCTTGCTCGGGCAAACCACTCACGGCCACCGCGCCGACGACGGCCCCCTCCATGACGACCGGCAACCCGCCTCCCCAGCCGATGTAGCGTGGATCGCCATAATAGGCCATGTCGAACCCATGCTGGGCATCGCGGGCCGCTTGCCCCAACTCACGCGTCGGCTTGCGTTCGCGCGCCGCCGTCCAGGCTTTGTTGGTGGCAATCAAGATGGACGGCAGTGGCGCTCCATCGAGCCGCAGCAATCCGATCAGTTCCCCGTGTGCATCCGCCACCGCGATCACAGCCGCCTTCCCGCGCCGCATCAACTCGGCCTGTATGGCCTGGATCGCCTGTTGTGCCTCGCTGTGCCCCAGGCTGATGGTATGGTTCATGTATTCCTCCGCTCGACGACTCGTCTCACTTCATACGTGTGACACCAAAAGCCTTTTCAAGCGCGGATTTCATCACCTCTTCCGGCGCCGGGTGGCCCGTCCACATCTCGAATCCAATCGCGCCCTGGTAGACCAGCATCGGCAAACCCGTCAAGGTCGCCAGCCCCAGCGCGCGAGCGGTCTGGATCAAGCGTGTCTCCGGCGGATTGGGGATTACATCGCAAACCAACAGATGGGGAGAAGCAAGGTGTAAGTCCACGTCCGGCATAGCCTCAACGTCCGGGAACAAGCCGATGGAGGTCGCGTTGACCAGAACATCCACCTCCGGGCCGACGGGATACATGCCGAGCCAGGCCTCAAAGCGCGCATTGGCTCCGGTGCGCTCGATGAGATCGGTGACCAGCGCCCTGCCCCGCTCGACGCGACGATTCACAACGGTGAGTTGAGCCGCGCCCGCCAGCGCCAGCTCGACCGTGATGGCGCGCGCAGCGCCCCCAGCGCCCAGCACGACGATGCGTCTTCCAGCCGGGTCAATCCCGGCCCCTTCGCGCACGCCGCGCAGGAATCCCTTGCCGTCGGTATTCTCTCCGACGAGCCGGTTCCCCACGCGCCGCACCGTATTGACCGCACCGATCATCGCCGCGTCGGGTGAGACCTCGTCCAGCAGCGGCATGACGGCCACTTTGTGCGGGATGGTCAAATTGATGCCCTTCATCCCAAAGGCGCGCACGCCTCGCATAGCATCGGGCAGGGCATGTGGCTCGACTTCAATCGTGAGATAGCGCCACTGCAAGCCCAGCGCGGCAAAGGCAGCTTCTTGCATCACGCAGGTGGGATTTTCGGCCACGGGGCAGCCCAAGACCCCGACGAGTTCAGCTTTGTAGTTTGTCGTCATGCGCTTTCTCCTGCTCGATTGCGTTGTTGTCGAACGATGTACCTGGCTCCTTCTTGTGCATATCGCTTCACATCGGCCCATCGAACTCGCTTGAGCATATCCGGCATGGGCTGTTGTTCGGCGTCGTCAAAATACGCCAACGCGCGCGCCAGAATGGGCAGAAAATCTGGACGGTCAACGTATTTGACTTGAGCCAGATCAATGAGATGTTGGAGCGTAACGATTGGGCGCAGGCAATAGAGGTCAACAAAGTCTCGGCGCGTCCCGCGATCCTTGATCGCGGCCAGCTTCATCAGGCCAATGTCGGCAGGCGAAGCAAGAGCGATCCCATCCAGGTCAACGGTAGGTTCGATGAGCGGGTGATGCTGATAGATGAAACTGACCTCGGCCTCCATGAGCCGCGTGAACAACATAGTGTCTTGTTCGCCGGTTACAACGAATGCACCGGTCCGGGCAAGTACACGTCGAATTCTTTCTCGTTCGGCCCTTTTGAGTTGCGCTGTGGGCGAGAACCAATCCAGGTCTTTGGATATGCGGTGACCAAGTTGCAGGGCCAGCGCCGTGCCACCCGCCAGATAAAACTTGCGGAGAAAGGCCTGCTTCCGCAGCACATCCAGCGCAGCGCGGCAGGCCGGTGTAATGGCTTCCCAGTGCGGAAAATCAGGCATGGCTCTCACCAGGGGTCCATCTTGGCGGCGCGTGCCCAGGCCGGGGCGCGATAGCGCCTGATGCCCAACACGAGCTGCCACAACGCAAACGAGCGGCGTGTGAGCGCGCGATAGCCCCACTGCCTCATCCAGTCGCGCACGGCTTTTTCGCCGTAGGTGTCAAACAGCCAATTGATCTCGCTCCATGTCCCGCGTTCCAGAATCCGCTCGATGATAACGTGGCGATGCGTGTGCAAGCTTATCTTGCCAAACGTATATTCCGGGAACAGCCAAGCCGTGGATTCCGGCAACGTTTTACGAGATGATAAGGACTTGGACATTACTCTCTTTCACTCCAGCGCACGTTCAAGCGCATTCGTCCATTTGCCAGAGCAATTCAGGCTGCTCTCTAGCCTCCAACCTTATGATAAGCCATCTCGATGTACGGTTTGGCAATCTCTAAATCGTCCATTGATTTGACCATTATCTCAAAATCACCAGTACCATAATGCCCTTTCCCAGTCATATCTCTAGAGATTTTCGGTGGGTTGGCGATTTCTTTGGGATCCAATTTTAGGAACAGCAACATCCGCTGGCTTTGAAGCTCCATACAGACGATATTTTGCGAGATTTTGTAGGCCACATACTGCTTCTTTGGGGCTTCTTCCATTGCCGGGTCAAGGCCCATCATAAACTCTTGAACCGCCAAGGCCAACTCCTTTACTTTGTCGGGTTTACCTTCAAGGTGCTGATCAAAGGTATAGGTACTCGTAACTCTGGTAATAGCTGCCTTTTTGCCAGCGGCAACCATGACAGGATTCTTGTTACTTGCAGAGGCTGCTACTACTGGCGGAGAATAGGACTTTTGCAAAACCTCTTCAAGATAGAGGAATTGGTTTTTGAAAAGGCGATAAGTCCAAAGTTCAATATTGGCTCCCATTACTTGTACAGCATACAAATCATACTTTTTGTAATTAGGCGCGATACAGATAACACGCACATCCGACCACTCTACCTTCACTGAGTTACCCAACGCTTTCTGAACAGCGATTTCAAAGTCGCCGCGATGATCGCCTATCCATGAGAGATAGTACAAGCTCTGATTGATGAGTTCGGATGACTCTACCTTTTTGTATTCGATAATAACAGGGTTGTCGTCTTCGGAAAGTGCCAAGGTGTCAATGCGGCCCGCGTGCTGTGCGCCCGTCGTAAATTCAGATGCGACAAAGCGGCAATTAAACACGGTCTGCAAGTTTTTCTCTATCAAGTCTTGCAAAGCCTTCTCAGCCGAAAGGTTCGTTTGCTCCATCACAAACAAGCGCTGATTAGAAATCGAAAACAGTGGCATAGATTCTCACCTCGGATATGAGATCAGCTCCCACAGTAGAACATGAGATAGATTTCGTAATTTATTTGCTGCAGGATTTTGCGTGACAAGGGCGCTATCCCATAGCGCCCTCTGACAAATATCATTTCGCTGCTGCAAGCCTCTGCCCGTACCACTCGCGATAATATTCAAGGTACTCGCCGCTCTTGAACTTGCACCACCACCAAAAAACTTGCTACTCTGCGAACATTTCTGCTACAGCGGCCAAAACTGCCTGCCGTGCTGACGCGCTGATACGACCCAATCGCTTGACCAGTCGTACCTTATCCACAGTTCGCAGTTGATCCAACACGATCTGCCCATCTTTGCCCTGAAAGCGACAAGGAACGCGCGTCGGATCGGCGTGTCCTTTGGCAGTCATGGGCTACCATTCCCATTCGTCCGTATCCCACTGTGTACGTATCGGCTCGTCGAGCAACCGGTCATCGCCGCGCTCTGCCATGTCACGGAACCGCTCATCCCAACCGCCTCGCGCATGGCAGGCAAGAAGAATCACAGGCTGATCTGGCTGCATCGTCACTTTGCTTCCGCCAACCTTTGCCCGTACCACTTGCGATAGTATTCCAGGTACTTGCCGCCCCCGCAATTCGCACCACCCTTCGCTTGCGACGTATCAGTGCGCAACTACAATCCCAGCCTTGTCATAGATGTCCATCTCGGGACTATCCCATTCTTCAGCAAACGATGCCAGTCGCGCGCGCAACTCGGCAGCCTGCGCTTCGTCAATACCGCGCGCCCGCAGATCAATCGGGCCGGGTTCCAGGAACGTTACGATTACGCGCGTCTCGTCGCGTACATTGGCTGGCAACTTGCCTAATTCTATCTTACCATGACGATAGACGCCCTCCACACTCGTCAGCATACCCCAACCTCCTTCGCCAGATGGTATCATCTCAATAATTCGCGGGACTAGACTTCCGAAGTCTTGGCAAGACGTTGCGACAAGCGTAAATCCAGTCAAGACTTCGGAAGTCTCCCCTACTTTTTGAGAAGATACGCCAGATGCAAGTTATGTGTCAAACTTGACTTACCTGGCCTCTGCCAACCGCTGCCCATACCACTTGCGATAATATTCCAGGTACTCGCCGCTCTTGAGTTTCCGCCACCACCACTCGTTCTCCACGTACCAGCGCACGGTCTTTTCCAGCGCCCGGTCGAACGTGTGGCCGGGCCGCCAGCCCAGCGCCTTGATCTTGGTGCAGTCCAGGCTGTAGCGCCGGTCGTGGCCGGGCCGGTCGGCCACGTACTTGATGAGCGATTCCGGCTTGCCCAGCAGCGCCAGCATCTTTTTCGTCATCACGATATTGGGCGTCTCTACGTCCGGGCCGATGTTGTAAGCTTCGCCCAGCTTGCCCTCGCGCAGGACCAGGTCAATCCCCTCGATGTGATCCATCACGTACTGATACGGCCGCACCTGCATCCCGTCGCCATACACCGGCAGCGGCTGGTTATCCATCGCGTTGGTGATGAACAGCGGCACGACGTTCTCTGGGTACTGGAACGGGCCGATGTTGTTTGCGCCGCGCGTGATGGTGACCGGCGTGCCGTAAGTGGTATAGTACGAGAACGTGATGAGCTCCGCGCTGGCTTTGCTGGCTGCATACGGGCTGCGCGGCTCCATCGGGTCGGTCTCTTTCGACGAGCCTTCCATCACTTGCCCATATACTTCGTCGGTCGAGACCTGGTGCAGCCGCTCCAGCTTGTGCTTGTTCGTCGCTTCGAGCAGGACATACGTCCCGTACACATCCGTGCGGACGAATGCATCCGGGTCCATGATCGAGCGATCCACGTGCGTCTCGGCGGCAAAGTTGACGACCGTATCAACGTGGTGCTGCTCGATCGCCGCGCTCACCGCCGCCGCGTCGCAAATGTCCCCCTTGACGAACGCATAGCGCGGGTGATCCGCCAGGTCCTTGAGGTTGTCCAGGTTGCCGCGATAGTTCAGCTTGTCAAAAACGACGATGCGCCAGTCCGTGTATTTCTCCAGCGCGTAATGCACATAGTTGGAGCCGATAAAGCCGGCGCCGCCAGTCACGAGCAAGTTCTTCAAGGATTTCCTCCAGCTTGGTTTCACCAGATCGTAAAGTGTGAAACGTAATGCGTGAGCTTTTACGCATTACGTTTCACGTATCACGTATCACGTATCACGCTTCACGCATCACTTTTCACGGCACGGCCGGAACATGCGTCACATAGAGCTTGCCGCCGCTCATCACAAACATCCGCCCGCTGCGCTCGTCCACGACCAGATCCTGCAGCGCATCGAACGCGTCGCCGGCCGCCCGGAATTGACGAATGAACGCGCCATCGGGATTGAACTGCACCACGCGCCCCGCCTCGATAACATACACCGCGCCGTTCCTCGCCTCGGCGTCCACGGCCAGCGCCACCGGTTTCTTGAGCGGCTCGTTCAATCCGGCGATGGCGAAATTCTTCTCCGCGCCGCCAAAGAATTTGCGGATGCGGCCATCGGCCAAGAGCAGGTAAACACTCCCGTCAATCGCCACGTCCAAGGCGCTGCCCAAATCGCCGAGCGGCTTGTCAAAATAACTCTCCGGTGTCCCGCCGTAACCATCGCCCTGCGGCTTGTAGCGCCAGAGTTGATTCCCGCCCGCGTCGAGCACGTACAGGTTGCCTCCAAAGGCGGCGATGGCGCGCGCGCCGGTCGGCACGCTCCCCTGCCCCAGCGCCACCGCGCGCAAATTCCACGCCAGGTCATAATCGAGCAAGCCGCCGCTATCCAGAATCAGCAGGCTGCTGCGCGTGCGCGTCCCGCTCTGCGGCATCCAGATCAGGTCAATCAGGTCACCCACCTGCCGCTCGTTCACAGTCTGCGACTTGTAAGCGCGCGTGGGCGGCTCGCCCGCCTTCGCGTCGGCCACGGCGTCGCCCGACTCGTTGAGCGTCAACTGGAACACGCGATTGGTCGCCCGGTCCAGCACAAACAGGTTCACGCCCTGCGCCGCCAGCCGATACGGCCCGGGCGACTTCCAATCCCACAGTAAGGTTGCGTCCAGCCGCACGACATTATCAATCTGATCGAGCGCGCGTTGAGCATCGTCGCGCGCCGCGCGCGCATCGGCGTCTTGCGGGAAAATCTCCAGCGCCGACTGGGCCTGCTCCAATGAGGACACCCGGCGCGCGCGCCGGGCCGCCGGGTCCTGGAGCGTGGCCGCCTGCGCTGCTTCGTTGCGCGCGCTGGACAGCAGCGATTGAAAACGGTCCAGCGTGCTATGCTGCTTGTAACTGGCTGCCACCAGCACCAAGACCACGAGAGGGATCACCACCGCAAAGGTGATCAACACCGTGTCCGCAGCTTTGCCGCGCTGCTGAGAGACCACCCCCTCCGGCAGCATCCGCTGCAAGACCGTGGCTATGCCGCGCGCGGCGACAATACCCCCGGCCCTCAGCGACCCGCCGATGGCCCGGGCGCGGTCACGCAAGTTCAACTCGGCCACGCGCTCGCCCAGGCGCTGCCGCCAGGAGACGGCCGCGGGCGCGGTCTCAGTTTCGATTTCTGGCTCAACGGCGGGCCGTGGTCTCAATCGAGCCGCCAACCCACTGAGGCGCTGAGCCAACGCGACCGGCGCAACCTCTTGCACTGCTTCAGCCTCGACTTGCGGCTCAGGCGGCTTGATGGGTTCAGCCGTCCCAACGCGCGGGCCTCGGTTGAGGCTGGTCGAGCGCTCATCCATGCGCTGCTCCCAGCGCCCCTTGTCCGCTTCGATGCGCACTTTAGCCGTAGGAGGCTGGATCGCCGGGACTCGGGTCGGTTGCAGTCGCTCCTCGACCGGCGCTTTTGGAACTTGCGATGGCGCA
>CAYGWJ010000100.1:0-12896 GCA_964353405.1 uncultured Anaerolineae bacterium | reverse complement strand
GAAACAGACTATCATTTGTCGTATAATTATCCCGCCGCATAGAGGCGGCACACAACCTTTGGCAAGGAGGCCAACATGCAAGCGATTCGAGTGCATCAATTTGGCGGCGTGGACGTTCTGAGCCTGGACCAGGTTCCGCTGCCGGAACCTGGTCCAGGCGAGGCGCGCGTCAGGCTGGAAGCGGCCGGCGTGAATTACATTGACATCTATCACCGCACGGGCCAGTACAAAGGCGCGCTGCCCCTGACGCTGGGCCAGGAAGGCGCGGGCGTGGTGGAGGCCGTCGGCCCGAACGTGACGGAAGTCAAGCCGGGCGACCGCGTTGCCTATGCGTTGCAGCAAGGCTCATATGCAGAGTATCAGGTCGTCTCGTCGTGGAGGCTGGTGCCTATCCCGGCTGCCGTGACCGCTCAGCAGGCGGCGGCGGTGATGCTGCAAGGGACGACGGCGCACTATCTCTGCTTCAGCACCTATCCGCTTCGACCGGGCGACACGGCGCTCGTTCACGCGGCGGCGGGCGGCGTCGGCCTGCTGCTGGTGCAAATTGCCAAACGCTGCGGCGCGCGCGTCTTGGGCACCGTCTCGACTGAGGAAAAGGCACAGTTGGCCCGCGAGGCTGGCGCGGACGAGGTGATCCTTTACACGCAGACCGACTTTGAGACCGAGGTCAAACGTCTCACGGCTGGCAAGGGCGTGCACGTCGTCTATGATTCGGTGGGCAAGACGACGTTTGACAAGAGCCTGAACTGTCTCAGGCCGCGCGGCTATATGGTGCTGTTCGGGCAATCCAGCGGGGCCGTGCCGCCGCTCGATCCGCAGGTGCTCAATGCCAAAGGTGCGCTGTTCCTCACGCGGCCCACGCTCGGCTTTTACACCGCCGACCGGCAGGAATTGTTGAGCCGGACGAATGACCTGTTCGCGTGGATGGCGTCCGGCGAATTGAAGGTGCGCATTGACCGGACCTTTTCGCTGGCGCAGGCCGCCGAGGCGCATCGCTACATGGAAGGTCGCCAGTCCAAGGGCAAAGTGTTGCTGATCCCGTAATGTAGGGGCGACCCTTGTGGTCGCCTTTGCTTTCATCAGGGGCGAGCTTTACGCCTATCAGGAGGATCACATGGCGCGCGCACGATTGCGAGACCTGGGGATCACGATCGGCACGTTCCCCACCGGGTTATACAACGCCATCACCGATGTGCCGGGCGTGTGGGTGGGACACTGCACGTTGATCTATGACGAGCCGCGCGTGGCCCGCACGGGCGTGACGGTCGTCGTGCCGCGCGAGGGGACCATCTGGGAAGACAATGCCTTTGCCGGGTTCCACTCGTTCAATGGCTGTGGCGAGATGACGGGCCTGCCATTCATCGAAGAGTTTGGTCTGCTTACGTCGCCGATCGCCATCACCAACACGAACCAGGTCGGGCTGGCGCACCAGGCGATCGTCGAATATGGCGTGGACAAGCATGGCGGCTTTGCGTTCAAATTGCCCGTGGCGGCGGAAACGTACGACGGCTGGCTCAACGACATTGACGCTTTCCACCTCAAGGCCGAGCACGTCCATCAGGCGTTGGATTCGGCCGGGGGCGGCCCGGTGGCCGAGGGCAACGTGGGCGGCGGCGCGGGGATGATTTGCCACGATTTCAAAGGCGGCATTGGCACCTCGTCGAGGGTGGTGGAGGTGTCGAGTGGCAAATATGCCGTCGGCGCGTTGGTGCAGGCCAACTATGGCGACCGGTCTTGCCTGCGCGTGGATGGCGTGCCGGTCGGGCGCGAGATCGGCCCGGAGCATACGCCCACACCGTGGGACGAGCCTGCGCCAGCGGCGGAAGGCTCGATCATCATTATCGTCGCTACAGATGCGCCCTTGTTACCCATCCAATGCAAGCGACTGGCGCGCAGAGCGACGGTGGGACTGGCGCGGGTGGGGGGAGTAGGACACAACAGCAGCGGCGACATCTTTTTGGCGTTTGCCACCGGCAATCACTTGCCCGCGCAGGCCGAGTCTCCGCTCGCGCTCAAGATGCTGCCGCATCACTGGCTCAATCCGTTCTTTGACGCGGTGGCTGAAGCCGTCGAAGAGGCCATCCTCAATGCGTTGACCGCCGCCGAGACGATGACGGGCTACAAGGGGCACACGGCGCGCGCACTCCCGCTCGACGAGTTGCAAAGAGTTATGGGCAAGTACCGACCCGTTCGATAGAGCAGCCTGCTCTAGAACATGACACGGTGACAAGGTGACCGAGATCACCGTGTCACCTTGTCACCTTGTCACCGTGTCACCACGTCTACTTGCCGCGAATGTCCACGAACGCCGTCATGCCCCACTTTAACTTGGGGTCGGGCTCGGCGAGGGCGACCTTGACAGTGTACGTCACGTCACCGCGCTTGATGGCGCTGCGCGGCGTGATGGACGTGACCTTGCCCTTGAGCTGCACATCCGGCAGAGCATCTACTTTGACGCTGACCTCGGCGCCCGGTTGAACGCCGACGATATCCACTTCGCTCAGGTCGTCGGTCTCCACTTCCCATAGAGTCAAGTCGGCGAGGCTGGCGATGCGGTTGCCCGGCGCGGCTATCTCGCCCACGTTGACGTCGAGCTCGGCCAGCGTGCCATCAAAGGGAGCGACGAGCGTGGCTTCGTCGAGCGAGGCCTGCGCCTGGGCAACGCGCGCCTTGAGTGCGTCAATCTGCTCCGGCGCCGTGCCGGCCTTGACCAGGTTGAGCTGTGCCTGCTGCGCATCCGCCCGCGCCTTGGCGACCTCGACATTGGTCTGGTAAGATTGCAGCGTCGTGCCCGCATCCGTTTGTGCAAGCCACAACTTTTTCTGCGCCGCGTCATAGTCTGCCTTCAAGATGGCGAGTTGCGCGCGTTTGTCTTCTTCGTATTTGCCCAGTCCGCGGCCCCAAGTGTTGGCATCCGCCGGAATGCCATGGCCCGGCCCGAGGACGAGCGCATCGTACGAGTCCTGTGCCACTTTGAGGTCGGCAGCACTGCGCGCGGCGTCGGCCTGAGCGGCGGCAATCTGGACGCCCACCACGCTGTTCTGGAAGCGAGCCAGCTCGGCCTCAGCCACTTCCACTTGCGCTGTGGCGATGTTCACGCTGGCCTGCGCTTGCGCGACCTCTTCCGGTCGAGCGCCGGACTGGGCGCGCTTCAACTCGGCCTGAGCGACGGCGAGCGCGGCCTTCAGGTCGGCGTCTTGCAGCTTGACGAGCGGATCGCCTTTCTTGACCTGGTCGCCTTCCTTCACCAGCACCTGCGCCACGCGTCCGCTCGCGCGGAACGAAAGGTCAGCATATTGAACCGGCGTGACGTACCCTTGGGCCGAGGCGCCGGACGCCCCCGCTTTCTTTGCGCCGGGCGTTGCCGTTTGTGCGGGCGTCTTGGTCGCGTTGGATGACGAGCACGCACTGACGAGCGCGATGAGTACGATAGCGATGACAAGTTTCTTCATGTTGGTTCTCCTGTTCAGCGACCCGGGACTGGCCCCTGGTCACTTGCCCATGATATCCACGAACGCCGTCATGCCCCACTTGAGCCTGGGGTCGGGATTGCTGATGGCGACCTTGACGGTGAAGGTCACATCGCCGCGCTTGACGATGCTGCGAGGCACGACGGATGTGACCTGGCCCTTGAGCGTGACGCCCGGCAACGCGTCCACGGTAATGTTGACCTCAGCGCCTGGCTGGACGTTCACCACGTCCACCTCGCTCAGGTCGTCTGTCTCCACCTGCCACTGCGTCAGGTCGGCCAGGCTGGCGATGCGCGGGCCGGGGCCGACGATTTCGCCGGCGCGGGCCGTCATCTCGGTGACGGTTCCATCAAAGGAGGCGAGCAGCACCGTCTCGTCGAGCGCGGCTTGCGCCTGGGCGACGCGCGCTTTGGCCGCCTCAATGTCTTCCGCCGTCGAGCCGGCCTTGAGCAGATTGAGGCGAGCCTGCTCCGCATCGCGCTGGCCGAGGGCAACGTTCAATTTGGCTTGCGCCGACTGCAAGTCGTCGTTTTTGCCTGAATACGCCTGAGCGACACGTGCTTTTGCGGCATCATAGCCCGCCTGAGCGGCTGCCAGTTGAACGAGAGTTTGTTGTTCATAGCGCATCAGAGTCCCGCCACCACGTCCATATTGCCGGACGATTTCGATTCCCGATGTGATCGAATCGAGCGAGTCCTTGACGTTCTTGAGCTGCAGTTCGGCCTGTGCCAGTTGCGCCTGAGCGGAAGCCAGGTCGGCCACTTGCTGGACGCCATTCTTGACCTTGTCAACGTCGTTCTGCGCTGCCTTGACCTGGCCGTTGGCAACGTCGAGGTTGGCTTGCGCGGCGGCAATCTCTTCGGCTCGCGAGCCAGCCTGCAAACGCTTCAGGTCTGCCTGCGCCGCGGCCAGCGCCGCCTTGAGCTCCGCGTCTTGCAGCTTGACGAGCGGCTGGCCGGCCTTGACCGAATCGCCTTCCTTGACCAGCACTTGCGCCACGCGCCCGCCGGTACGGAAGGAAAGATCGGCGTGGCGAACCGGCGTGACATAGCCCTGCGCCGATGCGCCGCCCAAGCTGGACTTTTTCGGCGCCGCCGTGGGCGTGGGCGTCTTGGCGACGTTGGCTTGAGTGCAGCCAGCCACGAGCGCCACAACCACAATGACAAATAGCAATTTCTTCATAGTGTTCTCCTGTTGCATGCTGTGTATCACGTGAACTGCTCACGTTTTACGTCTTACGTTTCACGGTTATATGTAAGCCAGACTGATCTGTACACTGATGCGCGTGGCATTGCGTGCGGGCAGAATCGAAGCCAGCGTCGAGATGATCAGAACGATAACCAGCCACTGGAGCACGGCCGCGGTGTTGTACGCGTAATCCAGACTGGCGTTGAACATCGCCTGCCCCATCGCGCGGGCCACGTACTGTCCGAGCACGAACGAGATCGGCACAGAAATGATCCAACTGAACACGCCTTGCAGGATGCCTTCCATCACAAACATGCCCATGATGGTGCCGGAACGTGCGCCGACGGCTCGCAGCACGCCGATCTCTTTGGTGCGCTCGATCACGCTGATCGAGAGCGCACCCATCAGCGCGATGCCGCCGACGATGGCGACGATGATGGCCAGCGCCAAGAGCATACCGAGCGGCGCAGCATTCCCGCTATCGGCAAGCTTGCGCTCCTCGGCCTGCGTCAGCATGCTTCTCACCCTGATGCCGTGCGCTTCAAATTCGCTTTTGAGTCGTGTCATGGCGTTCTGCGTGGATGCGCCATAGTCCACCTTGATGTCGTCTTCGGCCAACTGGTCCTGGACTTGTATGACGGCGGCTTGCGGGTCTACGCCGGGCTTGAAGCGCACAAACATCTGCCCGCCCTCGTTGTACTTTTTCGTCGCATAGGACAGCGCGTCTTGCGACGCATAGAGATTGTCCGCGCTAAAGCCGCCGCCATAGACTTGTGTGTACAGGCCAATCACTTGCCAGTCGCTTTTGCCGATTTCGCCCATGTTCAGCGTGACGGTCTCTCCCAGCCTGATATTGTTGCGCTTGGCCGAGTCCGAGTTCATCACGATCACGCGGTCATCGCCCGGCTGGATCCAACGGCCCTCCACGATGAGGGGCTTGTACACCAGGACGTCCGCGGGAAAGCCGTGGATGTATGCGCCCACTCCCGCCTCTTTAGTGCGCTGGCCCTCCTTGAGAACCGTCACGGGATACATCGTGATGACGTTGGCGCGTTCGACTTGGTCCACCGACTGCGCCATGGCGACGGCGCGATCCGCTCGCTGTTTAGACTCAAAGTCAATTTCGGCATCGTAATTGCGGCGGCCAAACTCGGCGTCTGTCGTGGCGGCGAGCGAGGACGAGAGGCTCATCACGATCAGGAACATGACGCCGGCCGTGATGAGCACAAGCTGCGTCAGCGCCAGCCGCGCTTTGCGGCGGAACAGGTTGCCCAAGGCCGTCGCATAGTACGAGGGCAACAGTCGCTGGCCGATCTTTTCCACGGCGCGATCCATCCAGCTCGATCCATAGTCGCCGCCCAGGCCATAGCTGGCGATGGCCTCCCG
Source organism: uncultured Anaerolineae bacterium (assembly GCA_964353405.1). Lineage (GTDB taxonomy): Bacteria > Chloroflexota > Anaerolineae > Fen-1058 > Fen-1058 > JBGLNJ01. The sequence goes on along the minus strand of CAYGWJ010000100.1, from coordinate 6,852 downwards.
CACGGTGAGGGCCGCGCCCGAGAGCACGGGCAACAGCGCCGCGAGCAGCGGCACGATCAGCGCCGAGATCGCCGAAAGGATGACGGCCTGGGTCGAGAATCGGAACGTGTTGACATCAATGTTGAAAAAGCTCAAGAAATACCGGGTCATGCCAAAGGCGACGAACATGCCCAGCGGCAGCGAGATGAACAGCGCCAACAGCCCATAGACGAGCACGTTGGTCAGGTACACTTTTATGATCATCCTGGACGTGCCGCCGATGGCTTTGAGAATACCGATCTGGTTTGTCTGCTGGGTGATGAGGGCCGTCAGCGTGTTGAGAATCAACACGACGCTCGACAGGAGTGCGACGACGGCCATCACCCGCAAGACGACCATGGTGCCCTCGGCGAAAGTACGCCCCCAGTGCTTCTTGGGGTCCTGAAAGAACGTGACCGTCACGCCAATGTTTTGTTTGGCGAGGTGATCCTTGATGGTGGACGCAACCTCTTTGGCGTATTCGGCGCTATAGGGCTTGACGCCAATAAGCATCCCGCCGTATTGGCCTTGCGGCACGTCAAAGCGTTCCAAGCCCTCGGCGCTGGCGAAAAAGTACGGCTCACCGCCATAGCTCGGCGGGGCCACAAAGGGATGGCGGATCACTCCGCTGATGGGCAGCGTCCGCTCCGTCTTGCCCACTTTGAAAGTAACACTGTCGCCCAGGCCCACCTTAAAGTACTGGCTGAAGAGCCGCTCGATCCCCACATCGTCCTTGCCCGGCCAGCGCCCCTCGCGCAGCTGGATCAACTGGTACTTTTGGTGCTCGTAATCCTCTTTCAGGTTGATCACAGCCGGTTTCCACGGCGCGTCGGGGCGGAACCGATACAGCACCGAGACGGCGTTGAACAACTCTATATCTTCGACGCCGTCCAGCTTGCGGATGCTGTCGGCCACCTCCGGCTTGATGCGCGTCGTCAGATACATCTGGATGTGCGGCGGCGCCGCTGACTGGTGCGCCTGATCCATGCTGCTGAGCAGCATGTCGCTCATGCCGAACATGGCGCCCACGGCGAACACACCCGCCGCGATAGAGAGCACCGCCAGCAGCGTGCGGACTTTATCGTGCCACAGGTCGAGCCAGACTTTGGCCCAGATGACGCTCATGACAAATCTCCAACACCAATACCCAATACCTGATACCTGATACCTGATACCTAAACCCGTTGATACTGGATATTAGGTATTAGGTATTGGTCAGGCGTAAGCCAAACTGGTCCGCACGCTGATGCGCGTGGCGTTGCGCGCGGGCAGAATCGAAGCCAGCGTCGAGATGATCACGACGACGATCAGCCAGATGAGCACGGCGGCATAATCGTACGAATAGTCCAGGCTGGCGCTGAACATGACCTGGCCCAACACTTGCGCCATGTGCTGCCCGAGCACGAACGAAATCGGCACGGCCACGATCCAACTGACCAACCCCTGCAAAACGCCTTCCATCATAAACATGCCCATGATCGTGGGCGAGCGCGCGCCCACCGCCCGCAGCACACCGATCTCTTTGGTGCGCTCGACGACGCTGATCGACAGTGCGCCCATCAGCCCGATGCCGCCCACGGCGGCGACGATGCCGGACAGCGCGAACAGCATGGTGGTCACGATGGCGAACTGGCTTTCGGCGTCCTTGCGGTTCTCGGCCAGCGTTTGGGTATAGTCCACCTTCATGCCGCGCCCTTCAAACAGACCCTTGATCAGCGTCATGACGTTTTGCTTTTGGCCGCCATGGTCCACCGCCACGTCGTTTTCGGTCAGTATGTCGTTGACCTGGGCAATCGTGGCCTTGGGATCAACGCCAGGCTTGAAGTGCACAAACATCTGCCCGCCCAGGTTGTATTTTTTCGTCACATCAAACAGAACGTCCTGCGGAGCATAAATGTTGTCCGTGCTAAAGCCGCCGCCGAATACCATCTGGTATAGACCCACCACCTGCCAGTCATCCTTGCCCAACTCGCCCAGGTTCAGCGTCACCGTGTCACCGATCTTGATGTCGTTGCGCTTGGCTGTGTCGCTGTTCAAGACGATCACCCGGCCATCGCCCGGCTGTATCCAGCGCCCGGCGACGATCAACGGTCTGTATATGTTGACGTCGGTCGGATAGCCTTGCACGTATGCGCCCAGGCCGGCCTCTTTGGTGCGCTGGCCTGCCTTTAAGACGGTGGCAGGATAGCTGGCGATGACGTTCGCCCGGTCCACGCCCGCGACGGATTGGACCATCGTCGTGGTGCGGTCAATGCGCTGGAGGTTCTCAAAGTTCACCTGGGCGTCATAGTTGCGTCGCCCAAACTCGGCGTCGAGCGTGGCCGTGATCGAAGTGGACAGGCTCATCACCATCAGGAACATGGCGCCCGCCATGATCAACACCAATTGCGTCAGGGCCAGCCGCGCTTTGCGGCGGAACATGTTGCCCAGCGCTGTGGCATAATGCGAGGGAAGGATCCTCTGCCCCACACGCTCGACGGTTCGATCGATCCAGCTTGCGCCAAAGTCTCCGCCCAATCCGTAGCTGGCAATCGCTTCACGCACGGTGAGGGCCGCTCCGGAGAGCACCGGCCACAACGCCGCCAACAGCGGCACGATCAGCGCCGAGATCGCCGACAGAATGACTGCCGAGGTCGAGAACTGGAAAGTGTTATAGTCAATATTGAACTCGTTCAAGAACCATTGGCTTATGCCAAAGGCGACCAACATGCCCAGCGGCAGCGAGATCAGGAGTGCTAATAGACCATAGGCCAGCACGCCCGTCAGGTACACCCTGATGATGATGGACGACGTGCCGCCGATGGCCTTGAGAATGCCGATCTGATCTATCTGCTGCGTGATGAGCGCCGTCAGTGTGTTGAGGATCAATACGACGCTGGCGATGAGTGAGATGACGGCCAGCACTTGCATGACCACCGTGATGCCTTCGACATAGAAACGTCCCCAGTGTTTGTTCGGGTCCTGGAAAAAGGTCACGGCCACGCCGAGGTTCTGCTTGCCCAGGTGGTCTTTGATCTCAGAAGCTACCTCTTTGGCATGTTCGACGCTGTAGGGCTTGACGCGAATCAGCATGGCGCCATACTGGCCCTCGGGAATCCCGAAGCGTTCCATGCCGGCGCCGTTGGTGAAAAAGTGCGCTGGACCGCCAAAGTTGGGCGGCGGCACGAACGGGTGACGAATTTTGCCGCTGATGGGCAACGTGCGCTCGGTCTTGCCGACTTTGAATGTGATGCTGTCGCCGAGGCCGACCTTGAAGTATTGGCTGGACAACCGCTCGATGCCAATGTCGTCCCGGCTTGGCCAGCGGCCTTCGCGCAACTGGACGATGTCGTAGCGTTGGTCGTTATAATCCGCCTTCAGGTACATGACGCCCTGTTTCCACTCGTCTTGCGGGTGGACTTTGTAGAGCACCGTCGTCGTGTTGTACAGCTCGACGTCTTCCACGCCGTCAATCTTTTTGATGCTGTCGGCCACGCTGCTTCCGATGCGCGTGGTGAAATACATGTTAATGTGCGAAGGCGTCACCGACTGGTGCGCTTTGTCCATTCCGTTGAGCATCAAGTCGGCCATGCCGAACATCGCACCCACCGAGAACACGCCCGCGCTGATCGAAAGCACCGCCAGCAGCGTCCGTACTTTACTGTGCCACAGGTCAAACCAGACTTTAGCCCAAATGACGCTCATAATCAAATCTCAAATCTCAAATCTCAAATCTCCCATTCGACCTTGGAGATTGGAGATTTGAGATTAGTAACCGGCCCACGACGGTCGGCCCACGAACTCGTCGCGCGTGATTTTTCCGTCGAGGATTTCCACGACGCGCGGCACGCGCTGCGCCAGCTCCTTGTCGTGTGTGACCATGACCATCGTTTTGCCCTGGCTCACCACTTCGTTGAACAGGTCAAACACATCGTGCGACGTGGCCGAGTCGAGGTTGCCCGTCGGCTCGTCGGCGATGAGCAGGGGCGGATCGTTTGCCAACGCGCGCGCAATCGCGGCTCGCTGCTGCTGACCGCCAGAGACCGTGCTGGGCAGCTTGTGCATCTGATCGGCCAGCCCGACGATTTCCAGCAGATGCTCGGCTCGCTCACGCCGCTCTTTGGGTTTGTACTTGCGCGAAGCGGCCAGATCCATCGGCAGGATGACGTTTTGCAGCAGGCTGAGCGCGGGGAGCATCTGAAAGAACTGGAAAATGATGCCCACGTTTTCACCGCGCCAGGCTGCCAGGTGATCTTCGCTCATCTTGTGCACGGGTTTCCCGGTCACAATGATCTCGCCACTGGTGGGGCGGTCAATGCCGGTGATCATGTTGAGCAGCGTTGACTTGCCGTTGCCCGAAGGCCCGACAATGGAGACAAACTCGCCTGTTTTTACCTCGAACGAAATACCTTTGAGAATGGTGATCTCGGTGTCACCCACCGGGAAACGCTTGACGACATCTTTGATCTCGACAATCGGTGATGGACCCTTTGATTCGGCCATGTTCAACTCCTGCCGCCTATCGGCCTAGACTCGGGATGCCCACACGATGCTGGGCTTGGGGGTAAATGTCCTGGCGTCATAGTGGTCGGCCGCGTTGGCCAGGGTGCTCGGTTGACTGACCACGTCGAGCGGGGCATCTACATAGTTTTCGCCCTGGCGGTATGCGACGAGCCGCCCGGTCTTGCCCTCGGCCAACAGGTTCATGGCCTTGAGCGCAAAGTTCATCGCGCCGAGCAAGTCTTGCCCGTCCGGCTCACCCGTGCGGATCAGATACGAGAGGGGCTGGAACAGGCAGCGCTGGCGGGTCAGATTTTCCAGGACCTCGGTGACGATGGCGCCGGCGCCTGTCACGCGCGAGCCGACTTGTCTTTCTCCCGCCATCTCGTTGATCACATGTGTGCTGGCCACGTATTTGAGCGCTTTGTCCGGCTCCATGGTGGACGCTTCGCTCATGACGAGGATGGCATAATTGGCCGGGTTGGCGCGCTTGTCGTCCATCAGCAGTGCCGCCAGCTTTTCCGGGTCAAAGGGAACTTCGGGGATGAGCGTCCGGTCGGCGGCGGCCAGGAGCGAGATGAGCAGCGTCGTGAGGCCCGTGCTGCGGCCCAGGATTTCGATGACGGCGATTTCCTCGCGCGAGCCGGCCATCGCGCGAATCTCCTGGATAAAATGCACGCCGCGAGCCAGTGCGGTGGAAAAGCCGAGGCAATAATCGCTGCCGCCGACGTTGTTGTGAACCGTCTTGGGGATGCCGATGATGGGTATGCCTTCGCGGCTGAGCTGCGCTGCATACTCGAGCATGACCCGGTCGCCCAGCACGATGAGGGCATCCAGCTGAAGCTTGCCCAGCACCTGCTTGATGTGGTCGGTAATATCTACCGGCTCGTTGCCCTTTCTGCGCGCCTGCAAAAACACGGGCAGTTGCTCCGGGCTGACGTGGCCGGGGTGCAGACGGCTGGAGTGAAGAAAAGCACCTCCCATCCGGTCAACGTCACGCACGCGGGACTTGTTGAGGATCATCACGTTATCGGCGTGGGTGGTCGAGTTCTCCGGCTGATAGTACATCAAGCCTTCCCACCCTTTGCGGATGCCGACGACTTGGTAGCCTCGATCGGTCGCGTTATAGACGATGGCCTTGAGGCAAACATTCTGGCCGGGCGCATCGCCGCCGCCCATGAGTAAACCAATTCGTTTTGCCATTTTTTCACCTTCCTGGGATCAAATTCCCGCTGTTCTGGGATGAGGTTTGACTGAAGATGCACAGAGTATAACCGTTATTGCTTGCGGGCGCATCCGTCACAAGTCGTATTCTTGTCCTCCATTTGTTGGAATTGTATCTATTACAAATGTTGGGGTTACCTTTCCCCATAGAAAACCATCTTGCGCAAGTCGGCCTCAGCCTGGCCGATTTTGCTCATGTAGAGCCGCAACTGCGCTTCAAAGGATGAAAAGGGATGGCTGGCCTTGTATCCGGCTTGCATCTGCGCCCACCAATCTTCCATGAGGGCGCGGTCTGCTTCTTTGTATTGGCCCAGCCAACAAATCTGATCGAGCGGCAGCTTGGGCGGCATGGGCGCGTGTGCTCCTCTGGCGTAGCCAAAGACAATCGTCATCAACGGGAAAACGCCGTCCGGCAGCCCAAGCTTTTCGCGCAGGTACCCGCCGTCCAAGAAACCGCTGCGCCCGGTCTCTGAAAGCATCACCGAGGACACGCCCAGGGCCTCGGCGGCGACGTTCATGTTCATCGCAGCCAGCGAGGCGTTCATGACGGCAATCGTATACTCCACCAGCGGGCTATAAGGAAAGACGTCGGCGACCAGTTTGTCCCGATGCGTGTCACCCATGACAATCACGGCTCGCTTGCCTCGGAAGGGGAGCGCCGCGCCAAAGGTCTCCCGCCACGAACTGTCGGTAAAGATGGAAAAACTCCACGTCTGCAAGTTGACGGTGGACGGGGCCAGCCGGCCCGCTTCCAAGATGGCGGCAAAGACGTCGTCCGGGATATTTCGGTCGGCAAAGCTGCGGACGCTGCGCCGTTTCAAGATGATGCCCAGCAACTCGTTGTCGTTGAGCGACGGCGGCATCTGCGGCCTGCCGGACAGGATGCGCGCGAGACTCTTGACAAAGTTGACTGGCCCTAACCGGGTGAACATCTAGGCGTGCTCACTTTCGGCCGGCTGCTCGACCACGGAGAGGAATCCGCCGAACAGCCGGTACTCGTCCATGCGGCAAGAGTTGATCAACTTGCCATCGTACACCGTCATGTCGGGACAACTGTCGCACATGTCTGCCCGGCCCTCTGGCAAGAGATCCGGCGCCTGGATGATGGCGATGCTTTGCATGTGGAGGCTC
>CAYGWJ010000099.1:0-3258 GCA_964353405.1 uncultured Anaerolineae bacterium | reverse complement strand
GTCTGTCTGAGGTTGACAAAATCAAGCGGGGCGTGTTGGAGCATCTACCGTGTGTGCCCAAGCGGGGGCTAAAGAGGGAAGCGTTTGGCTCGTGGAAGGCAGAAATTAGACAAATGCTCGGGTAGCGGGAATTGCTGAAGAGCGAGTGAGATAGGCGAGAGTCTGTCTGATCATCACGCCTAGCGGCCCGCCGCCGCAAAGCGGCGGACACGGGCAGGAGAAAAGCTATGAGCACCCTTTACGAAGAGCTGTTTACTGCGATCCTGGAGGGAAACAACGAGATAACGCCCCGGCTAGTTCAGAAAGGATTGGACGAGGGATGGGTGCCCAAAGACATCCTGGACCACGGCCTGGTGGTGGGCATGAACGAAGTGGGCGCCCGCTTCAAGGCCGGCGACATGTACGTGCCTGAAGTATTGATGTCGGCCGAGGCGATGCAAGCCGGGCTCAAGATACTGCGCCCGCTCCTGATCTCTAGCGGCGCTCAGCTCATCGGCAAGATCGTGCTGGGCACCGTCAAGGGTGACCTGCATGACATTGGCAAGAACCTCGTCGGGATGATGTGCGAGGGCGCTGGCTTTGAAGTCATTGACCTGGGGTTTAACGTCGAGCCGGAAAGGTTCGTCGAGGCGATTAAACAGCACCAACCCCAGATTGTCGGCATGTCGGCGTTGCTCACGACCACGATGCGCGCAATGGCGCACACGATCAAGGCCATTGAAGAAGCCGGGCTGCGTGACAAGGTCAAGATCATGGTGGGCGGCGCGTCAGTGGACGCCGAGTTTTCCAGGCGCATCGGCGCCGATGGTTATGGCTCTAACGCGCCGGCCGGCGTTGACCTGGCCAAGAGATTCGTCGGCGCTGTGTAGAAGCGAAGGGATGTCATCTCTCTATCTCCTCTACAGGAGAAAGGAACATGCAAGTCAAAAAGACCAACTATCGAGTAAACGCTACACCCACTTTCGAGGTGCTTGGCGAAGACGAGATCGAAGCCATCTACTACTCGGCCCTACGAGTGTTGTATGAGACAGGTCTTCGCGTGTATGAAAAAGAAGGTGTCGAAGTTGCTTACTCTGGCGGCGCCATCGTCGAGGATACCACAAAAGACAGCAGCCTGGTCAAGATACCGCCCTGGATGGTGGATAGGGCGCGAGCTACGCTGCCCAGAAAGGTGGTGGTCACCGGCCCCAACCGCAAGTACTGCATGGAGCTGTACAAGAACCAGATCTACTTTGGCACAGGTTCCGATACGCCTTTCACCCTTGACCCTTATACCGGCCAGCGACGGCGTGCCACCTACCAGGACGTCAAAAACCTGGCCCGCCTGGCCGAGGCGCTGCCTAACATAGACTTTCACATGTCCCTGGGCATCGTCCAAGACAGCGCCGTAGGCACCTACGACCGCTGGCAATACCTGGCCATGCTCGAAGGGACCAACAAACCCATTAACATCACCGCCGTAGACCTGGACGGCCTCCATGACCAACTTGAAATGGCTTATATCCGGCTGGGCGGCAAGGAAGAGTGGAAAAAGGGCCCCTGCTTCTCACTCTACATCGAGCCGGTATCACCTTTGAGCCACTCGAAAGAGGTAGTACAAAAACTGCTCTTTTCGGCCGACCACGATATTCCCTTCGTCTATACGCCCTGCCCTTTGGCTGGCGCTACGGCGCCCACCACCCTGGCCGGCACGGCGGTGCAGGCCCTCACCGAGAGCCTGTTCGGCATCGTCCTCAGCCAGTTGCGCAAGCCGGGGGCGCAGCTCATCATCGGCGGCTTGATGTCGAACATGGACATGTTGACCACGGTCTACTGCTATGGCTCGCCCGAGATGGCGCTTCTCAGTGCGGCCTACACGCAGATCACCAAATGGCTGGAGGTGCCAGAGTACGAAACGGGCGGCTGCTCCGACGCCAAGCTCTTTGACGAGCAGGCTGCGATGGAAGCCACCATCAACCTCGCCACGGCTGCGCTCGTCGGCGGCAACATGATCCACGATGTGGGCTATATCGAACAGGGCCTGACCAGCTCGCCAGACATGATGGTCGCTTCGGACGAGATCATTGACATGGTCAAGCACATCCTGGGCGGCATCCCGGTCACCGACGAGACCATGGCGCTGGACGTCATAGACGAGATCGGCCCTGGCGGCCACTATCGCGAACACGATCACACCACGCGCTGGAAGACCGAACTCTGGCGGCCCAAGCTGATCAACCGGCAGAGCTGGGAGAATTGGGAGCTGGCCGGCAGCAAGACTTACCAGCAGCGCGTCCGCGAGCGTGTGATCGAGATACTTGACGCCGACACAGAGCCACTCGTGGACGAAGCGATGTACAAGGAACTGCACCGCATCTGTGAGTTGGCCGACGCACGCCACAAGGACGAAGAGCTGGACATCAAGATGTTCGGGTAAATAACCATGTTGAATTTTGACGACTTGCAAGTCCTGACCTTTGACTGCTACGGCACTCTGATTGATTGGGAGTCTGGAATCTGGGAGGCTCTATGGCCTGTCTTGGCAAATCACCGCATTGACATGACAACCGACCAAGCCCTCGAACTGTATGGCGAATTGGAATCAAAAGCCGAGCGAGAAGAATATCATGACTACAAGACCGTGCTGAGAATGGTGCTGGAGGGATTTGGCTCAAGACTAGGCTTTGTGCCCACTCAAAATGAGTTACACCGTTTGTCAGAGTCCGTGAAAGACTGGCCGGCTTTTCCTGATTCAACCCGAGCTTTACAGGCATTCAAAAAGAAATACAAACTCGCCATCATTTCCAATGTTGACGACGACCTGATTGCATGGTCGGCGCAGCGACTTGACGTGCAGTTTGACTGGATTATCACAGCGCAGCAAGCGAAATCTTACAAGCCAGCCTTGAATAATTTTCATCTTGCCTTTGAACGAATTGGGGCGCCTAGGAATAAAATCCTGCACGTTGCTCAGAGCCTCTTTCACGACATCGTTCCGGCAAAAGCACTCGGCTTATCAACTGTGTGGATAAACCGACGCCACGACAAAGCCGGCTTCGGAGCCACTCCTCCCGCGCAAGCTCAACCCGACTGGGAAGTTCCAGACCTGCAAACATTGGCAGGCACAATGGGATTGATTTGAGAATGCGGTAAAAGTCAAGAGGCAGTTTTGAGGGAGTTCACGAGTTGGCGTGAGGCACGATGAAACGGCCAGCCTGATCGGAGTGTGAATCAGGGGCGAAGCAGATCGAGGCTGACCCGAGCGATCAGCCCAATCGT
>CAYGWJ010000098.1:0-10325 GCA_964353405.1 uncultured Anaerolineae bacterium | reverse complement strand
AGGAAAACCAGACCCAAGATGCCACCGGGCGAGCCATCGCCGAAATCAGCCCAGCCACTCAACACTTCTTGAAGCGAGGGTGTGGCCGTGTCCTGGGGCGGAAGCGTGGCGACCCGACGCGCAGGCGTCTCGGTAGGCTGAGGTGTGTCCGTCGCGGTCGGTGTAAAAGTGAGCGTGGGAGCCGGCGTCTTGGTCGCAGCCGGTGTGGACGTTGGCTTGGGCGGCTGTGTGGCAATCGGCGGCTGCGCCTGTGGCGCGGACGCGGCGGGCGCTTTGGTAGGCTGCGCAGGCGCAGCCTGTCCGATGACGACCAGGCTGCCATCGTCCACATAGACATCGTTGTTGGTTCGCGCCCAGTCCCAGTCTGCGCGCGAATGGGTGAACACGGTCACACTGCTATTGCGCGCCTCGGCCTCCACCTGGAACAGCGTCCACGTGTCCCACGCAGGCTGCTCCGGCGACCAGACAATGTTCGGGCTGAACGCATCTTGACCACCCGTCGGATCGATCCCGACCTTCAAGTGCATGTCACTCGGCGCATCCGAGACCTTGCCATATTGGCAGGCCTCGACAAAATCAGTGCACATCCACGCCTGCATATAGATCGAAAAGCGCAGGCGCGCACCCGGCTGGAGGTTGTCCACCGTCTGACTCAGGCCGGCCCAGTGCATCCGGCCATAAGTGAAATATTTCTGCGCCTGCAAGCCGCCATGCACCCGGTAGGAATAGGCGATTTTCTGGACATCACCAAATTCCGGCTCAGCCCAGAAACAGCCATCGTCCTTGCCGCCAGCGCAATTGTAAGGACGCGGAATGGTCTTGGGGGGCTTGGCCACCCACCAGGCGCGCCAACCCGGCGCCACCTGACCGGGCCACGGCGCGCTCCACTCAAAGTCACCGTCTTGCAACAGGTTGGCATCCCCCTGCCGCACAGACGATGCGCCGAGAGAGCCCCGGGGCAGCGCCGCCTGGCCCACTGCCGCGATCAAGAGCCATATGATCCAGGGCCGGAACCGCAAAGCCAACTCCCATGACAGGTCGTGATTACAAAAGCGATTATAAAGCGGATGACAAGAAACGCAAGTGATGCTTCTTTCCTCGTTGGGCGCGCCATGCTATAATCCGGCATGATGGAAACCATGACCCCGCCTGTTCATGTGCTGGCTGTAGACGATGAGCCGGATGCCATCCAGCTTTTGGATCTTGTGCTGAGATCCGGCGGCTACCGCGTCAGCCAGGCCACTTGTGGACAAGAGGCGTTGGCCCGGCTTGAAGCTTCGTTGCAGACAGATGCCCCGGTGCAGCTCATGGTGCTGGACCTGAGGCTGCCGGACATGGACGGGCTGGAAGTGCTGCAGCGAGTGCGAAGCCAGCCCCGGCTGGCGCGCCTGCCGGTGATTATCGTGACCGGGGCCTATTCGCCCAGGCAGGAAATCGCCGGTCTGGAAGCCGGCGCGGACGACGTCATCGCCAAGCCCTACATGACGCCACTGCTCCTGGCCCGCGTCCGGACGCTGCTGCGCGCCCGCCAGGCTGAAGAAGCGCTGGGCCGCGCCGAAGCGCTGTCGCATCTGCTGGTCGAGGGCATGCGCGACATGGTTTTCATCGCCGACGAGCGCGGCCACTTTACCTATGTCAGCCCCAGCGCCGAGAGGCTCACCGGCTACACACACGCCGAGATGACGTCCGGGCAAATCACTCTCGAATGGCTCATTCATCCCGGCGACCACGAGCGCGTGCGCGAGCAGATGCTGTCGGCGCTTGAAGGCCAGGGCGCAGAGATCGAGTCGCGCATGATCCGCAAAGACGGCACGCTGCTGTGGGCCTCTATCAGCGTCGAGCCGCTGCGCGACGCCGCCGGAATGCAAGGCAGCTTGCGCGATGTGACCATCCACCATCAAGCCGAGGAGGCCTTGCGGGTCCGCAGCGCCGAGCTGGCCGCGCTCAATTTGCTGGCCCGGCGCATCAGCGAATCGCTCGACCCACAAGCCATGCTGTCTGAAACGCTCGGCACGCTGATAGACGTGGTCAATGCCGAGTTCGGTCTTGTCTACACACTCAGCGACCATCAGCTTCGTGTCCGTGCGTGGCATGGGTTGACCGCCGCGAGGGTGGCAGAAGCCGATTCGATACAAGTCACACAACACCTCAACCTGACCGAGATGCAGGTCTATCGCGGTCAATCGCGCGACGACGCCGGCGAGGTGTTTCCCATCCTGCAGGCCGCCGGGGCACATAGCTGGGTGTCACTGCCGTTGCGCGACCGGGGCCAGCCGTTAGGGCTGTTGGTCCTGGCCAGCCGGAACCGCTATGGCTTTGACGCCGCCGAGATTGATTTTCTGGCTGCAGCCGGGGAACAGATCGGGCTGGGTTTGCGCAATGCGCAATTGTATGCCGAGGCTCAACGGCGCGCGACAGAACTCGCGTTGATCAACCAGGCCACGCATGCCGTCGGCTCGACACTCAATCTGGAGACGGTGCTGCAAACGATCATGTCCCAGGCGATTGAGGTCTTGCAGGGCGAGGCCGGTTCAGTGCTGCTTCTGGACCAACCCCACGGCGACCTGGTGTTTGCCATCGTCGCCGGTCCTGCTGGCGAGAGACTGCGCGGAACCCGCGTGCCGCTGGCATCTAGCTTCGCTGGACAGGCCGTGCGCGAAGGTCGCTCGCTCATGATCGGCAACGCGCAGCGCGACGACCGGCTGTATCGCCGCGTGGACGGCATCACGGGCCTGACGACGGAAAACCTGCTCGCCGCGCCGCTGCGTGTGCGCGACCACATCATCGGCGTGCTGGAAGTCATCAACAAACGCGAGGGACAGTTTGCGCCCGCCGACCTGGCGCTGCTGGAAGCGCTGGCTGGCCCGGCCGCCACCGCCATCGAAAACGCGCGGCTGTACGAAGGGGCCTTGCGTCACGCCCAAGAGATTCGGCGCTCGCAGGCGCAGCTCATCCACTCTGAAAAACTGGCGGCCACCGGGCGGCTGGCCGTGAGCCTGGCGCACGAGATCAACAATCCCCTGCAAGCGATTCAGAACCTGGTGCACCTCACGCTGGAATACGAGATCAGCGACGCCAAGCGGCGCGAATTCCTGGAGATGGCGCGCGAGGAGACCTCGCGGCTCATCACACTTGTCCAACAGACGCTTGAATTTTATCGCCCGGAGCAGGCGCAGGCCGGGCCGATGGATTTGAATGCCACCGTCGAGCGGGTGCTCGCGCTGGCGCGCAAAAAGCTGTCGCACAGCAACGTGCAAGTGGAACTGCAACTGGCGAAGGATTTGCCGCCCGTCACAGGGATGCCGGACCAGATGGCGCAAGTGTTTCTCAATCTGATCGTCAACTCGGCCGAGGCGATGGGTGACGGCGGGCAGCTCTGCATCGAGAGCCGCGTCTCCAATGGTCACGTCGAGATGATCTTTGCCGACACAGGGCCGGGCATTGCGCCGGAAGACTTGGCGCACATCTTTGAGCCGTTCTATACGACCAAGCACACTGGCACCGGGCTGGGTCTGGCCGTCAGTTACAGCATTGTCGAATCACACCAGGGAACGCTGAGCGTAGACAGCCTCCCCGGCCACGGCGCGACATTTACCGTGCGGTTGCCCGCCGCGGAAAAAGTCAAGCCCCCCTCCGCTAAACGCCGCACGCGAAAGCGCGCGAACCCGGAAGGGAGTACAACGCCCGACCGGCAAACAGGAGAATGAGATGCTTCAAGAGGCCAGGCTCCTCATCGTGGATGACGAAAAGGCAATGCGCGTATCGCTGAGCGAGATTTTTTCCTTGCGGGGCGCGCAAGTGACGACGGCCGCCGATGGCCGCGAAGCAGTAGAACTGCTCAACCAGCGCGACTTTGATCTGATGTTGCTCGATTTAAAGATGCCGGGCATGAGCGGCATCCAGGTGCTGGAAGTAGCACAAAAGGTGCGGCCCGGCACTGTGGTGATTTTGCTCACGGCGCACGCCACGCTCGACAGCGCCCTCAGCGCGATGCGGCGCGGCGCTTACGACTACCTGCTCAAGCCGTGCGAGCCGCGCGCGCTCATCGCCGGGGTCGAGCGGGGGTTGGCCAAGCGAGCCGAATTCCTGCGCCGACAAAACCTCGTCGGCCTCATGGAGCAAACCGTGTCGGCGCTCAAGACCGACGCCAAGCCCCTTGCCACAACGCCGACGGCTCAACCCGCACCAGAGGATAGCATCTTGCGCGCCGCCGACCTTACGGTGGACATTAAAAAGCGCCTGGCCCTCCTGGGCAGCCGGCCGCTCGCGCTCTCGCCGACCGAGTTCAACGTGCTGGCTCACTTTGTCCGCCATCCCGACCGGGCCATTCCCTGCGCCGAGCTGGTGCGCGATTGCATGGGCTATGAATGCAGCGAGCAGGAAGCACGGCCTGTGATGCGGGTCCACATCCACCGGCTGCGGCAAAAGATCGAAGCCGACCCGGCAAGACCTAAACGATTGGTGACCGTTCGCGCGGCGGGGTACATGCTGGTGACGGAGACGTAAAACGCAGAATGCAGACAGACATGACCTTCCAGGTGTCGAGTGTGCGGCCTGGAAGGTCTTTTTATCCCCCGCTCAGCAGTCCGGGGAACACACTCGTGACGACCAGGATCACCGTGAGCAGAATCAGCACAATGACCATCACCCAGGAGATGCTATTGAACACGCGCCCATTGACAAACTTGCCCATCAGCCGCTTGTCGTTGATGAGCTTGAGCATCACCACCAGGATGATGGGCAAGAGCACGCCGTTGAGCGTCTGGCTGGCGAGCATAGCCTGCACCAGCGACTTGATGGGCAGCAGGATGATGCCCGCGCCCAGGACGATGAGTGTGGTGTAGATACCAAAGAACACGGGGGCTTGTTTCAACTCACGGCTCACACCCTTCTCCCACCCGAACGCTTCGCAGACCAGGTAGGCTGTGGACAGCGGCAGAATCGCGGCAGAGAAAACTCCGGCGTTGAGCAGGCCCAGTGCAAACAACGTGGAAGCATAGGTGCCCGCCAGCGGGCGCAGCGCCAGCGCCGCATCCTTGGCCGTCTCGATGCGCACGCCGTTGGCGAACAGCGTGGCCGAGCAGGCTATCACGATGAACGAAGCGACAAAGACAGCAAAGATCGATCCGACCACCACATCCAGCCGCTCGTAGGGATAATCGGCCGGTTTCAATCCTTTATCCACAATCGAGGCCTGCTGATAGAACTGCATCCACGGCGCAATGGTCGTGCCGATGGCGGTGACAAAGATGGTCACGTAACCCGACTCCAAGTGAAACGTGGGCGTGACAAAGGCGCGCGCCACATCCGGCCACACCGGGTTCGCCATGATACCCGAGGCCACGTAGGCCAGGTACAGCGCGCTGGCCGCCAAAAAGACACGCTCGACATTCTTATAGTTGCCCTTGACGATGAGCAGCCAGACGAGCACGGCCGCCGCCGGCACCGAGACGTATTTGCTCACGCCAAAGATTTCCATGCTGGCCGCCACGCCCGCAAACTCGCTGACGGTGTTGGCCAGGTTGGCAATCACCACAATGCCGATCACCATCGCCGTGATACGCACGCCCAGACTTTCCCGGATCAAGTCCGCCAGTCCCTTGCCCGTAATCACGCCCAGCCGCGCGCTCATCTCCTGAACGATGATCAAGGCCAATGCCACCAACGGCATCATCCACAACAGGCTGTTGCCATAGTGCGCCCCGGCGACTGAATACGTGGTGATGCCGCCGGCATCATTATCCACGTTGGCGGTGATGATGCCGGGGCCGACCACGGCGAGCAACAAGAACAATCGAGCACGAATGGGTTTGAGACGTTGCCAGAGAGTCATCGCGTCATGATTCCTGTGTCATAGACGAAAGGCAAAGGACACAAGATCGGCGACGAATCAAATTCGTCGTCGGCCCTTCGTCCTTGGTCGCGTTAGCGATACAGGCGAGGCAGACGTTTCTTCCAGGCCGTGGGAATAATCTTGTCCAGCGCGTCGTCGGCGGTGACGATACCGTGTATCCGCCGCTTGTCATCCACCACCGGAATCGCCACCAGGTTGTATTTGGAAATGGCCTGCGCCACGTCATCCTGGCTATCCTCCAAATTGGCACTCACCACGCGCAAGTGCATGAACTCGGTCACCAGCGTATACGGCCTGGCGAGCACCAGGTCTTTGAGCGAAAACACACCCAGCAAATGATCTTGGCGATCGGTGACGTAGACGTAAAAAATGTTCTCGGCTTCCTGCGCCGTTTCACGGATAAAAGTGAGCGCCTGTTCCGCCGTGAGATCCGGGCTGACGGAAACAAATTCGGTGGTCATGATGCCGCCAGCTGAATCGTCCGGGTAGGTCAGCAGCTTGCGAACGTCCTCGGCCTCCTCGTGTTCCATCAGTTTGAGGAGTTCTTGGCTCCGGTCTTGAGGGAGTTCGGCCAACAGGTCGGCTGCCTCGTCGGGCGCCATTTCCTCCAGAACATCAGCCACCTTCTCGTCGGACATCGTCTCGACCAGGCTGGCCTGAAAGTCCGGCTCGACCTCTTCCAAGGTGTCCGCCACGGTCTTGGCGTCGAGCGATTCGAGGAGCTTGTCGCTGTCGGCGCGGTTGAGGTCGCTGATGATTTCGGCCAGGTCGGCCGGGTGCAATTCGGTGATCTTTTCTCCCGGCACTTTGAGGCGCATCGGCTCATCGCCGCGCAACAGTTCCACCTCATCCCACGAGATGATGCCCGACCTGCCATGGCTCAAGCGACCCACCAGCGGCTGTGCCATCTTGGCCAGTCCCAGACGCCGCAGCAGACCCATCCCGCCAATATCCACATTGGCCACGTAAATACTGCCGTCAACCTGCGTCAATTCCAGGTCGTTCACGCGCACCACGCGCACGCCGTCCGTGTCAATGATCTGCTTGTCGAGCACGTCACGCGCCAGGTACAGATCGTGCTCGCCGGGCTGATACGGCGCAATGTCCTTGACGCGCTTGCGGAGCGGAATGGCTGGAGCAATCAACACGACCACATCGGAAAAGGGGACAGTCAACGTGCCGCCGGACCGTTTGACCACGATCGCGACAATAGCGGGGTGCGGCATTTCGCCGCGGACGCAAGCGATGAGATCTTCCAGATGACCGATAAGCTCGCCGTCCACGTCCGCAACGGGCTTGCCCATCAAGTCGCTTATATAGGCCATAATTCACTCCCCTGGCCCAACGCCCTGGAGGGCAAGGCGTAGGCTGCCAGTTTGAGGAAGATGCAGCCTGCCAGTCTGAAGACTGTCTCTAGCAGCTTGTCGGAGAGGTAGCCTAGCCCCTTGCGGGCGTTGGACTTGCGACGGGCACAAGGCCCTAAACTACGGGTTCTCAGACAGGCTCCTAGACAGTGCGGCGCAATCTTAGCACCGTTGCGGAAGAGTGTCAAACCAAAGGCTCATAAGTTTAAGCTGGTGACTACCCACAACTACGTAGAGTCCTCAACTACGTAGAGTCCTCAACTACGTAGAGTCCTCAACTTGTTGAGGCAGTGGCCCGAACAAGTTCGGGAGTCCGATAAGATGTGGGTCAGCACCAGGTTTGAGCTATTGACACTCGCTAGTTTCGGCCATATACTGTAAACGAGTTGCCTGCCACACCTTCATCTACCACGAGCACTTTTTTTCTTCTGCGAGCGCGGCAGGGGAATAAGTGTTTTGTTTTATGAACCGAAAGTGCGCTTCGATCACCTGACCGCTTTACGGATGTTCCGATCGCAAACAAGACTTGCAAGGAGGCGCTCTGATGGACAAGCATTTCCTCAGCCGCACGATGACCCGGTTGGCCGTACCGAGCCTGGCTGCGATGGGCTTGCTGCTCACCTTGTTGACGCTGGGCCGGAGTATGGCGGGCGCGATGCCCGGCGGCGATGGGGCAATTTCGAACCTTCGCTCTTCAAGCGTCACCTTCACCGTATCTGGAACCGTAACATGCCAGGCAACTGGACTGATGTCGAATGTCGAGGTATTTGTCTGGATTCGGGACCAGGGCGATGGCTTTTTGGGCGACGTCACCGACGTCAACGGCGCCTACAGCGTGACCCTCCCACAGGGCAACTATGATTTCGTCTTTAACCCACCCTGCGGCAGCCAGTGTGCCTCTCGAACTCACAGGGGGATCACGGGGCCATCCGATGTGGTTTTGAAGGTTACCCTGTTGCCAGGTCACAGCGTCTCCGGCACAGTGTTTGCCACGAATGGCGTCAACCCGGTCGGCAATGTCGGCATCTATGCCTTTAATCTCGACACCGCCGATGGATTTGGTCTGCCGTCCGCCGGCGCCAATGGGCACTATTGTATCAGCCTGGTGACAGGCGCCTACGAGCTTGGCTTTGCGCCGCCGCCGTGCCTGGGACTCGGCCCCAAGACCGAGTTTATCACGGTCACCCAGGATATGACCCGGGACGTCATCTTGCCGCCGGGGTTCACCACTGGGGGACGTGTCACGAGTCCATCTGGCAACCGTGTGCCGGGTGTTCAGGTCTATGCTAACGATCCTGACATTGGCGACTTTGGGCTCGCGCCCACAAACAAATCTGGAGACTATACGGGTACCCTGCCTGTGGGAACCTTTGACATCCAGTTCATCCCGCCGCCAGGACTCGGGCTAGGCTCTGTGACAATCACGGACGTGACCCGCGCCACAGCGGGTTGCCCTAACACGTCACTCCCGATCACTCTTCCAACCGGCTTTACCCTGTCTGGCAAGGTCACGTGCAGGGGCATCGGGATCAAGAATACCTTCGCCTACGCAGTACCCCAGGGGTCACAGGATCCACAGAACAGCTTGCCCGGTTGGGGTCTTTTTACCGTGGACGATGGCTCTTACCGGCTGCCGCTGGTATCTGACACCTACTCGTTAGAGTTCACGCCTCCTACGGCGACAGGGCTTCGTTCCCAAGCTTTCACCACTGCGCCGATCCTCACCGACACCGTTTTGAATGTGCAAGTGTGTCTTTGCGACGGAGGCTGGATAACCGAGACAGTAGATCGTAGCGGAAATGTGGGTCAGTACACCTCACTGGCGTTGGAGCCAGCTTTTCCTTACATCCCGCACATAAGCTACCATGATGTCACCAGTTATTCTCTGAAATATGCCCGGTTGAGCGGCAACACCTGGCTCAGCGAGACGATAGACCCTGAAGGGGGTCAGTGGACTTACCTCGCGCTGGCGCCAGCGTACCCTTATACCCCTTGCATCAGTTACCACGACTATGAGGGATGGTCCCTCAAGTATGCCGGCCGAATCAGCACGACCTCCTGGGCTATCATGTCGGTAAGAAACATGCGGGTCGGGCAGAATGGCACTGCATTGGCATTAGAGCCAACCTATCCCTTCACTCCACATATTTCAGCCCAGAACCCGTGGCCCACACTTTTAAACCTCGAGCACGCTTACCTCAGCGGCGCCGAATGGATGCGTGGCACATGGGTAACAGAAACGGTGGAACCTCCCCTCTCAGAGGCAGGAAATTGGAATTCGCTAGCGCTAGAGCCAACCTATCCCTATACTCCTCATATCAGTTACTATGACCGTGCCAATGGCGACTTGAAGCACGCGTGGCGCAGTGGCACCACCTGGCTCACCGAGACCGTGGATAGCGAGGGGGATGTCGGTTGGTATACTTCATTAGCATTGGACAGCAGTGGCAAGCCGCACATCAGCTACTTTGATAGCACGCATGGCACCCTAAAGTATGCCTGGTTGAGCGGCGCCACCTGGCTCAGCCAGACAATAGTCGGCACAGGATGGAGTGGGGGAATGGCTACCTCGCTCGAGTTGGATCGGGCCGATACTCCCTACATCAGTTACTATGATGCTATCAATGGCGACCTCAAACTTGCGTACTTGAAGGGCGGGGTCTGGATCATCCAGACGGTGGATAGCGATGGAGACGTAGGCCAGTACAGTTCGCTGGCGCTCAATCCAGCCGGTTGCCCATACATCAGCTACTATGACGCTACCAAGGGTGACCTCAAGTATGCTTATACCCAACCTGCAAGTAACCTGGAGGTGCACAAGCAAGCGAGTCCCAACCCAGTCCAAGCCGGAGCGCAGCTCACCTACACCATTCGCGTCACCAACACCGGCGGCGGCATGTTGAGTGGCGCCGTCACCGATAGTTTGCCTGCCCACGTTACACCAACCGGCAGCCTGACCTGGCCGCTGACCAATCTAGCTTCAACGGATGTGTGGTCCCAGACCGTTCTCGTCACCGTCGAGATAGGCTATGCTGGGCCGTTGACGAATGTGGTGCAGGTCGCAACGCTGGAAGGCGACAGAGCCACCTACACGGCAACCTCGCAGG
>CAYGWJ010000097.1:0-20268 GCA_964353405.1 uncultured Anaerolineae bacterium | reverse complement strand
CAGCGCCCGTTGCAAGGCTTGGCCTACGTTTGACGTTCTGGCACGCACATCGTTCCAGTGGCAGCCAGTTGGAATCTGAAAGCGGTGGTTCTCGGGGAAGAGGGCATATTCCTGGTCGCCGCCCGACTCTTCCAATGCCAGCGCTGTTTCTTCGTCGTAGACATCCAAGATGCGCTTGAAGAACAATAGCGGGAAGATATACGTCTAAAGTCAGCCGTGTCAACCGGGCCGCGCAAGATATTGGCCGACTCCCAAAGATGGGCTTAGAGTTGATAGGTCAAGACGAGTGGTCAAGGTGCATTCCTCACGCTGACAGCATAACGTAGTAGAGCTCACTGCTCGCTAGCAACAACCGGACAAGGTGTTGACTTGAAGTATAGCACTCTTCTTGAAGGACACAAAACCAGAGAGGAAATGCGCGACAAACAATAAACCGCACAGGGTCGGCTGTGCGGTGAGGAGTGGGCGGTAGAGGGCTCGAACCTCCGACCTCACGGATGTCAATCAAGACATCCTAAATGCCCACCGCAGTCTTCACGGTTCGCCTATTTTGCTAACCGTGAGGACTGCTATTTTGTTCAGCCGTGAGAGCTACGGTTGCTTTTCTGGAACTAATTTTCCGTGAGAATTA
Source organism: uncultured Anaerolineae bacterium (assembly GCA_964353405.1). Classification (GTDB taxonomy): domain Bacteria; phylum Chloroflexota; class Anaerolineae; order Fen-1058; family Fen-1058; genus JBGLNJ01. The sequence goes on along the minus strand of CAYGWJ010000097.1, from coordinate 19,637 downwards.
TGGTTCCTGATAACCGGTGATACCGGAACTGATTTTACCATACCACCAGCAGATTGTCTATGCTATTTTGCGTGGTGTTCATCTCCTGGCTTTTCTATGCGCCTCGATTACTGCACGAGCTTCTTCAAACGTCAAGGGGTTGCCCTCCAGATGGTTGGTGTGATAAACGGCCTGCGTTGTGAGTTCGTCCCACAGTTGGGCCTCACGCTCCAGAGGTAGCGTGCGAGTACGCAGCGTCTCACGGGTCTCCTGAATCCGCTTGAGAGAGGCAACCAGAGCTGGGGTGCGAGTATATTTGATCGCCAACTGGCGAACCTTCACTGGACGCGGACGTCCACGTGACTCGGCCTCCAGTGACACTACCAGGTCACGCACGGCGCTACGTGTGGTCAGCCAAGTTCCCTTGCTCTTGCGGGCAGTCAGTCGCCCTTTCTGTGCATAACGCATCAGGTTGGCACGATCCAATGGGTGACCCAGTCGCTTGGCAAGCTCGATAGCTTCGCCAATAGTCACAACCTCAGTTAGCATTTGATCAGTCAACATCAAAACTCCTCCCAAGTAACGCTACTAACAATATACACGAATTGTTGTAAAATATCAATGTGGCATAACTCGACACTTTGTCTGTCTAAATTTGTGTCTTCCTCTACAGACGCCGTAGCTGAGCCTGCAAGGCAGGCCGCCGCTTGTATTGCTCTTTCACCTTTTGCACGTAAGCCTGCCACTGTAGAGTCTGCCCCATATGTGTGTATGCCTTCTTGGCTTTCTTGAGCCAGTCGGCCGCAATGGGATAATTCTTGCTGTCTGCTTTTTCCATCAGCCGCTCGGCCTGCTTGATGCTTATACGCGCCACCCATTCAGGCCGGTGCGGTATGACAGCGTCAGCAACCGTCTCGATGACCGTGTACCACACATCGCGCTGTTCCGCCACCTTGATCGCTTCGTCCCACTCTTGTTCAGACAGCAGCACCTGGGCCAATGTCATGGCATTGTGCGACTTGCGCAGCATCTCCATGACTTGGGGCTGCAAGTCGGGCCACGTCTTGCCGGCTAATCGCTTCAAGGTCTCGTACGTCGGCAGCGTCGGATGTTCGGGGAACGCGGCCAACCATGCCTGTAGAGCTTGCGCTGTCCGGCCTTGCGCTTCTTCGATAGGGCCGAGCCACTCGCCCAGGTGGACTGTGGAACCCGCCAGCTTCAAGCCATGCGCACCCATCGAGATGGCCTCGGCGGCGTCTCCCAACTCGCGCAAACGTTCGGCCAACTTGTGTGCATCGCTCGCAAAAGTCAGATGCTTTTCTGCGTAAGTGATGGCTTCCGGCACACGTTTCAGGTCGCACAGCATGAGTGCATAGCGCAAGTGCCGGCCGGTCTGTTTGCACAGGGCAAGATACTCGTCGGTGCGGGCTTGGCGTTGGAGGACGTTGAGCCTGGCTTCATTCAGATCGCCCGGCGTGCGCGCTCGCCACTCGTCGTCATCGGATTCCTCGTCTTTCCCATCTTTTTCGTATTCCTCTTGCTCTTCATTGTCTTCGTCAACAACTCGATTCTGAGCTGCTCTGCGCGATGCGGTTGATTTGGATTTCTCGCCCGTCGCGCGCTCTTTGCCCCAACCCGACGTAGCCGCCTGGATAGCCAGGTCGAGACTGCCTTCCATGCCATAGCTGGCTAGATACCGTGACTGCTTTTCCAACTGCTGTATGAGCTTTTCGCGCTCCACGTCGCTCAGGTCCAGGCTGAGAATGACTTCGGCTAATGGCTGGCCCAGGCTATTCATATAGCTGCTGAAAAAGCCATCAGAGTCGTCAATGTATTCAATGCCATGTCCACCTTCCTCGACAATCGCCATGAGGATCGCCAGCGCAGTCTCGGGATCGCCCGCGTCCAGGAATTTCATCGCCGACTGCCGCACCTCGTCCAGTTGATGGGTCAGCCCTTCGACATGCCAGTACGCCTCAGAGGCGCGCATTCCATTGAGGCTATGCAAGATGCCGATCACCTGGCGGCGATAGATTTCGGCGTCTACCTTTTTGCGTCGTGTCTTTTTACTCTTGCCCGACTTGGCCGGGGCCGCAATTGCCGCCTCGACCCAATCGTACAACTCGGGCCGCTCTCGCAACAATCGAGTTACCAACGCCACCAAGTCATCGCGATCCAAGTCGGTCAACAGGTCGGCCGGGTCTTGGCGCACGGCGAACTGCTTGGGGTGATGCACGTAGGTCAGCAGCAGAGCGACCGTGTGCTTGCACAGCCCGCCGTAATCGTAGGGGCAAGTGCAGTTTGCTGAGCGGATGCCGGCCTCGTCCAACTCAACTTGCACGCGGTACGCTTCGCGTGGCGCCTGTGTGCCTTCGCAGTCACCGATCAGTCCAAGATCCCCTTTAGGGGACAAGTTATCTTGAATCGAGGTATTGGAGACTGCCCCGCTGCGATAATAGTCTTGCCCACGTTCAAAGCTTTGCGGAGTCGCAGCGGCGCGAATGATAGATTCGGTGAGTTTTGGCAAGTTCATCTCCACACTCCAGGTTGTTTCTGTTGTATGGTCAATCCATTGCGCCAGATTGACCAGTCTTGTCAATCCACACGGTTTTGATCGTTCCGCTTGGCGCCTGGGGTGGCGGGCCGGCCAGGTGACGATACTCGCCGTACTCGGCAATCGGCATCCAATTCGGAGAAGCGAGATCAACCGGTATGATATTCGATACCCCGCTCGCAGCGATGTCTGGCAAGCCCGACACCGCAACGTAAATGCCAAAATCACGCGCCAACTGCTCGTCGCTGTGGAGCAGAGCGGTCACCGTCACCGATACGAGCTTCTTTGTGACGGGATGTGCGGTCAACGCGCGGAATGGAAATTGCAGACGCTCGGCCAGCCAGGTGTTCCAGTCGCGCTGACGCCACTCGCGCAGATACCGGTGCCGCGCGCCTGGGGTCGTCTCCCACGGCAATGGTTTGGCGACCAACTCTGGGGTGCGCAAGTACAAGACGAGTTCGAACGCATCTGCATCCTTGACTTGGGGCATAATGCTATAACCCATCGAGCAATACAGGTTCTCGGCCGGCTTCCACGGAGACATGTACCCGATGAGGATATCACCACGCGCATCGCGGAAAGGTTGGACACCACCGATGCCAAGCGAGATGGCCCGAAAAGGTTCGCCGATTGCCACTCGCCGCTCGATATCCCACTCCTCAAGCCGCATTGTGTCGCCCTGCACGGGGCCGACACGAAAAGCGCCGAGCCGCGCCTGCTTCCACTGGCGCAATTGCGCCTTGCCTGCTTCCGACAGGCGATCTCCGACAAAGTCGAGATAAGCCTCCATCGGATTCCATGCGTCGCCAGGAACGCCGTGCCAAAAGTATTCTTCGAGCACCCAATGGTCAATTTCCGGCACCAAGTAAAGTGGCCCGCGTTTGGCGTCAAGCTTCATGCGATCGACTTTGCTTTTGCCTGGTTCAAACTCGGTGATGTAGGTGGCATACTGATACTTGATCCGATCGGGCCGGCCAAGGTCAGCATCGGTGCATTTGAGGCGGTTGATGTCGCCACCGAAATAGGCGCTGGCAAGTGTGTCCCAGCGCGACATGGGTCGTGGACGTTTGTATTTGGTCATAAGCTCACGAGCGTTTCTGTCCTGGTTTTCCGAATATCAGCCTGAAGGCCGACTCGCCAAAGCTGTCATATTCCTCGACCGTGATGTTATACTGCTTTCCGAAAAGCGTCCAGTTCATCACTCCCCGCGATCTGCGTGCCAGCTTGGCCCGGTCAACGATCAACCTTATGATTCCACTTGCCAGCACACGGTCGTCAATTACATCGCCTCTACACTGATCTTGTCTTTCATGTTTGAACCTCATCGTCCCATGACTCACTTGTGCCCCAGCAGATTCCAGAGACCAGGCTTGTATGGCGGCACGCTGGCAGGATCGCCTCCAACCTTGCGCAATGCACCCTCCATTTCTTCCACAATCTCAACATCTATGCAATCGGGCCACTGTTGCAGTTGCCAGTATGCTTTCTGCAGCGCCAGCACGTACTGTTCCCGTGCTTGATCGGCCTGTCCACGCTTTTGGAGGAGCACCCCGAGCAAATAGTGTCCCCAGTGATCGCCATGGAAGCGGCCAATCGCCTGGCGGTACAACTCCTCAGCCTCGTCCTCTCGTTTCAACTGCATCAACAACTGTGCCAGGTTAAAGTACGACGACGAGTCGTCGGGATCGTGTCGCATCATGCGACGATAGATCTCGATGGCTTCATCATACCTGTGCTGGCCTCTCAAAGCAAAGACCAGGTGTGAATCTATGCTTTCGCCCCACGGCCCGGTCAAATCAGATTCAACCGCCTGCGCCAGATGCAATCGTCGCTCCATCTCGACCGGATCCTGCGGATTGAGCAAGCCAAAGTAAAAGTTGACCACCGGATTGAACGGTTCGGCCTCCAGCATTGGCTGAAGCAGCTTCCGCGCGAGATCCCACCCATCCCGTCCGTGCTGATAGAGTGCCTTCATTTGCTCCAGGCGGCGCGGGTCGCTCGTTTCAAGATAAGCGCTGCGCCGCGCGCGCTCCAACGCCGGGACATATCCCACGCTGCCTGGCCCGGAGCCCTGCTGAGTGAGTTCGTCTACGTAGAGCGGGATGTAGGCTTTGAGCCCGGATGGCCAGGGCGCGAGCGCACCCGTGAAGCGCCAGTTGTCCGGCAGCGGCAGAATGTGCGCGCTGATGATGAAGCCGGCTTTCACTTGGTGAGTCGCGCGTTTCTCGGCCACGACATAGACCTGATCGCCGCAAAGGTCACGCACCGTTACCGACTGATCGCGTTGAACTTGCTCTACTTGAAACACGCCAAACACTGACTGTTCCAGTTTGCGATAGGCAGCTGCGTTGTACTCAACGCCGTCATCGGGTGAGAGTTGACTCTGGTACGCTTTGATAAAAGTCTGGAGGGGTGTCAGGCCAGTCTTGAGTGGGCGGCAATAGATGAACCAGTCGGCCCAAAAGATCATGCTGGGGTCAAGTTTTCCGGAGATTTGGGGAATATGGGCTCCCCAGAATTCTCGCTTGGATCTGTTTGCCTCTGCGTCGAATCGCCTGCTCTCAAGAGAATAAGCGAGAAGAGATTGGTTATAGTCCCTCGACAGCAGTGGCAGGGGTTGTTCATGTGAGCGAATTGGTCTGGGTCTTGTGCTCTTGGACATAGTTACATTCCTGATCGGGCTATCGTTTCTTGCGTTTCTTTTTTGCGTTTGCCTTCCGATGAGCGGCTCTTTTCTTTTGCTCTTTCTTGCTCACCGATTTGGGCCTGCGCGTGGATCGCAACTTGAAACGTTCCGGCGGGCCGGACTCGGGCTTCGCCATGCGAAGCGCAGGCTCTGCCGGGTGTGGCGTTGAGACCGGTTCACCCCGTCCGACCAAAGACCCGATCAGACCATCCATGCTAGACCGACGGGCTTCTTGAGCCTGAACCACTTGCCGCCACTCGGGCAGTTCGGGCTTTTGGACGCCGTTCAGCTCGCACAAGGTCAAGAGCGCTTCGGACAGGAGATAATCACCTGGCTCCCACAGTTCATAGAGTAATTCGATGGCTGATGGGCTGCCGATGTCCACCAGCGAGTTCACCTGCATTTCATCGGTGACACCTTCCTCTTCAATCCAGGTAATGAGAGCCTGCGCCGCGCTTTCCGTAGGAATATTCCCCAACACGTCGGTCAGGTAAATCTGCGGGGTATCGTCGTCATCACGCATATGCTCGGCGACCAAGCCAACGGCAGCCGGCCCGATGGCTTCCAGGGCGCTGGAGCAGGCTTCCAGGCTGTAATCACCTTGCTCATCGTTGATCATCTCGATCAAAGCTGGAATAGCAGCATCGCAGCTTCCCGGATACCGATGGGCAATACGTTCGATAACCTCAGCAACCCGCACTATTGCCCAGCTAAAGCGATGAGGATTTAGCAGGGCGATCAGCCGGGGCACAATGTCTGGCCCCAAAGCTGCAACCTGCTCGACCACAGTCGGCAGCACATTCTGTCGGTCTTCAGCCAGGATGGTGAGCAGCATCTCTGTCTTGTCCTGAGCCGCATCCAGCCGGGCCTGATCGTCGCGGTCAATGCTCAACTGGCAGAGCAAGGCCAACCCCATACCACTCTCGTCCTGGCGCTGTTCTGCGTAGGGACTGGGATGCGCCGCAAACGCTTCCAGGATAAGCAACGTGAGCAGCGCTTCTTGCCGATAACCTACAGGACGATTACGGGCCTCCCAGGCCACACGCCACCCGGTCACGTCGTCGCCACGCTGCTCAATCAGCCGGCGCGCCTCACGGAGCAGAATGTCAAAGACGCCGACATGGTCTTGCCCGAAAGCTGCCGCCAGATCGTCGAGACAAGCCTGGCTCAGTGGTGGCTCTTGATCCAGCCAATTCCTGGCGCGTTCGAAAGCGGCATCAAAGCCATTCTTCACAGCATATTCCAGTTCTTGAGCCAGCCGAAGCGCGCCGACCGCTGAAGCGAAGGAATGCATCATCCGCCCCGGGTACTTGCTGGGCGGCAAGGCCCGATAGCGCTGCGCCAAGAGGTCAACATCTTCTGGCCGCGCCGTGCTCAAAAGCGCATTCACGACAGCGCCCACTGGGTACTCATCCTTCGAAAGGGTGTTGAGGATCGCCCACAGGGCCTGCCGCGCTTCATCTCCCCCCAGAGCACCTAGAGCGTCAATGATGCTCAAGGCCTCATTCAGATCCAACGGCTCCTGGCCTGGCTGGAGGCGCTCCAGGATCAGCGGCAATGCTGCGCGATAGTTCAAGCGCGCCAACACCTGTGCCACGTGACCGAAGAGAACTCCATGGGCCTGCTTCAGACGCTCCAGAAGTAGCGAAGCATATCTTTGCGCATCGGGTGTCCGGGGGAGATACTCGGCAGCCTGGTGCGTGATGTACGAGTCCTGGTCGTCCAGCATCTCCTCCAACGCATCACCCGCCTGATCCAGAAACAGTTTGGTCAACCGTTCAAGCGCCCAGTGTCGCACTGGCCGGTCAGGATGGTGAATGAATCTCACCACATCGTTCAGAGTCCACAAGAGTGGTTCCATTTGTCCCCTCATCATGCTAGTCTTCCACGTCCGAAGGCTTTTTTGAACGCGACTTGAGCCTGGTGACGATGTGCGGATACTCGACGCCTTTTTCCGGCTCGACGATGGCTTCCAGTTCGATGACATGTTGGACGTAATCGCCAAAGTCGTAGATGTACTCCAACCTGTCGCCTGGTTGCAATCCCAGCGAACTGATACGCCGCTTGCTGCCCGGCCCGCTACTATCGGGGTAAATCTCACCGAAACCCTCCGAGCGCCCGGCTCGACCCGGATAGAACTCGCTCAGGTGGTCGAACCAGTCATAGTCAAACGCATCGCGTATCATAGCGTCCAGGTCGCCAAGTGTGTGGCCGCCTTTGATTTCGATTCGCCGACCACGGCTTTTGGCGCTCTTGCGATAGACGTAAAAACGGTAGATTTCGGCCATGTCTTGTTGCTCCTACTGCATCCATTGTAAACACAACTCAAATGGATTTGCACTATTGTCCGGCAGATGGTCAGGTCAACGATTGGCAAACCAGACAGCGTAATCATCTACCACTTGATAGTTGGGCGATTGCTTGTCCACCACTTCCAGGTCGCACAGAGGAAAATTATAGTCTCGACCTTTGGCTCTTGCATGAACCTTCACCCCGCGCGAATCGTCCACATCAGAGATGTGCATGACCTGGACGCGGTCGCCATCTCGCAAGGGCCCGCGCTCCTGGAATTCGGATACCTCGGCCTCAAATGGAAAGCTCAGGTGTTGTTTCAGATACTCTTCCCAAGCGTCCAAGGCCGCCATCTCGTCGTCGGCATCCACACCCGCCAACGCTTGACCCATCCGCCTGTCTTGATCGGCTTCACCGGTCACATGCTGTTGGCCGATTTGCTTTTTGGCCTTGACGACATCTTCTGGCTTGTCTCTTGGTGTTGACCGCTCGATCTCTCGAATATCAAGGTTCATCACCGCCCAATCCAGGCCCTCTTTTTCACACTGTTCGATCACCCAGACGGGCATGTTGTTCAACGTGAGGCTATCCCACTCGATGCTCACAATGACAGACTCTTGCTCGTCGTTTGGGCTGATGTCTGTGATACGTCCCTGCCAGCCGCCCATCTCTTGCCCTGTGTCTGGGTCCAGAACGCCTGGCTTGACGACAATCGAATCGCCAATATCTATATCAAGCTCGTCGAGTTGTTGTCGTGCTTCATCCGAGAGCGATTCGCGGGTCGCATCGGGTGTATCTTTTTCGTTCCCTTCCCACGTATCGTCTTCCCATTCGTCTGGCGGAGGCGCTCCAATCTGCGTCAGGAAATGATAGTTGCCTTCGCCGGCTGTGCGAGCCAATTGGCGCATGATGGCATCCACATTATCGTGAGGGCCAGAGATAAAGAAAGGCTTGCCATCTTTGCCGAACTTGACCTTGCCGGTGCGCGGATGCGCGTCGGGTGGATCGAGGATGGGCTGCGACTGGGCAAAATCGCGGTGCGGCCGAAAGTCAAACTGTTTGGCATACTCGATGCTGCCATAAATGATCTCGTGCGCCAGGTCGGGCGAGATTTTGATGGGCTTGCCCGCCGCGCGGTACATGGTGGGCAGGGCGTCGTTCTGAAACTCACTGCGAGGAATGTCGGCGTTAAAGTAGGTGTCCTTCACGCCGAGGCAATAATAGTCCACCAGGTAATTGCCAAAGACAAGATTGCCATTGGGTTGACGCCGCGCTATGACGACGACAGCCAGCCCGCCTTCATCCCAGCCCTGCTGCACCCAGCAGCCTTCGATGGGATAGCTGCGCGCCTGGCGTATGTGGCGCAATGGAGATAAAGCTTGCTGCAGGTTTTCCTGTTTGCGCACCTGCTCGCGTTCAGTGCGCTTTTTGAGAGCTTTTTGTTGTTTCTTTTTGTCGCCCTTTTTCATGAGCATCTCCTGGTGTCGAATCAACTCTGCGTTCTTTGGCGATTGCATGAAAGCAAGTCACTCTGTGGCCTCGATCGGCCAACACATCTTTGAACCGGCGAAAGGCGCCCCGACCCTGGATGGCTCGCCAGAGGCGATTTTGCAGGCGCTCGTCCCTGACCGTGGCGAAAGTCTTCCATGTCACGATAGCCTTCGTGCGGATCGGCCTCGGGCACGCCGATGTACCGCGACCCATCGCCTCTTTCGACCTGGTCGGCCTCTATCACCGCGTCTTTTTCCCAGTCCGGTAGATCACGCCGTCGAACAAGCTCGGCGAAATCAATCGGCTCGCCATTTTCCTGTTCATCACTCTCTTCATAGAGGTCTTGCATTTCACGGCGAATCTCGCCTGTGATCGTGATGACGTCGCTGTACCCAGCGCGACCGGTTTCCAGATCAAGACACCTGCACTTTGCCCCTGGGACTGCCCAGGGGTGACGTGCGGTGCAAGTGTAACGGCTTGCCTCCCATGAGGCGTCCTCGAAGGCATACTCTAGTTCGGACAGGTCTACCGCAAGCCTGCGCCTGGGCGTGTCTTGATTCAACATCATGCTACTGCCTCCTTTGCGCTTGCCAGATCCAGGACATCCTACCTGCGCTTCGAACCGGGCGTTGGTGATTTGGGTTCCAGCCCGAGCGTGTTGACCAGAACGCCCGGCTGCGGATGTTGATTCAGATAAATCAGTGTCCCTCGCATAGAATCGCTATAAGGGGTGGCAAGATCGCTGTCTATCCGCAGTTTGAAGAAATGCGGCACCTCCGTCACCACAAATTGATGATGGGAGTCGAACTCGACTTGTTCGCCTCGGCTGAAGCGAGCCTGATAGTTAAAGATGGGCCGGTCGGCATAATAAGCCAAAACCGCCACGTCCCGTGTGCGCGAAGCGTCCACGTTGATCATAGTCAACAGCAACTTGACCACGCCGATCAAGTCCAGGGCATCGTCATCTATGAGGTGGGCAATCCGAAACGGGCCTCCAGCGTGGACAGTACCATTGAGTTGATTGTCCGCGTCCTCGAGCACGTAACCCACCTGTCCATCAAAGGTCAGCGTCACGCCGCCTGTACGATAGACTTGAGGTCGCAACATATGAGCTTTGACGATGGGCGACATGGCGTGCAGTTTTTGAATGTTGGGGGATAGCGGTGGCTCAACTGGCTTTGGTCCCAGGCCCATCTCATGCAATCGTTCTTGTGCCAGGTCAAAATGCGGGTCAATCTTGACAGCGCGCTGCCACCAGCCTACCGCCTCATCTCGCCGGCCCAATCGTTCACAGGCTACACCCAACTGGTACAAAGTAGCCAGGTGAGCCGGCTCACGGCGCAAAGAGCGCTCCAGCCAGGGAAGCGCCTGCGCCGGATCGTCCAGTTGCAGAAAAGTGCGTCCAACATTGTACAGCGTGGGCTGGTAGTCGGGGTTATGCGAATCGGCAGCCAGCAGAGCGTCCAGCGCTTCCTGGTGACGGCCCTGTTCCGCGCAGGCAACGCCCAGGGCGAAATGGCCTTCAGGACGATTGGGGCTAGCCGCGATCATACGCCTCCCTTTGCGCTCCACAATGTGCCAGTCGCCCAGTTCGACATTGTGGCTGACCTGTTCTTGAAGGTGACTGACCAGATAATCACCCGCCGGAATCTCGCCGCTTTGGATACGCGCGAGATGGCGAAGGGCATTGCGCGTTTCAAGCCGACGCGCCTGTTGCGGCCAGCGGCGAGCAAAAAGCTCAAAGGTATCTATCGCTTCAGAGATGCGACCCGCGCACGCATAGACAACGCCCCGGCTATGAACGACGTCCGGATCGTCTGGAGCGAGGCGTTCAACTTTTTCCAATTCCGCCAACGCTTCATCGAAGCGTTCCAGCGCCAGATAGCAAGCGCTCAAATTTTGATAGGCCGCCCGACGATTGCCAGGAATGTTTTCCATTTCCAGAAAGCGTTGCAAGGCAGTGACAGCTTCTTCCCAGCGTTCGTCGCCCATTGCCGCCAACGCATGCGCCAATGGAATCTCGGGGTTAGATGTCCGGTCGGGCATCGGCCCGCCGGCGGGTTTCCGATTTACAGGGCGTCGTGGTTTCCTTTTAGACACGTTGACTTGCTCCTATCGAACCAGACTTCAATCATTCATCGTCATGCAGACTGCCAGGCCACCACTCGCGATAATCACCCAATACTGTCGCATAGCGGCCCTTTTGCTCGATGGGATAGACCTCGTGCGCTGGCACCAGCCGTTTTCGGCCTTTGACCTTTGCCTCGAACAGCAGCCCTTTGCGTTCATCGCCTTTAGAAGCAAGTGCCAGCACGGTGACAGTCACCCAGTCCTTGCGATCTTTTGAATCCTCGACCCGCCAGGTCGCTTCGAACGGATAATCTATTGCATCAGACAGATAGGCATCAAACGCGCCAAACACTTCACTATCATTGTAGCAATCCACCATGATCTCGGTATACCGATCCTCACGATCGGACAGATTGGGGATGTCATAGAGTTCCATGTAGGTCAACCTCCAAAGCGCCCCTATACACGTGCTACTCTCGCTGCCCAGGCAAGTGACGCTGTACTCAGCGCGGTATCAGACCTTTGCGGTACGCCTCTTCTTGAACCTCTCGCGGCAGAGTGCGTACATCCATGATAAGACCGTTGACCGTCACCATCCACGCTACCGGGTTTTCATCTATTTTGCTGGGGCGAGACCACTGCACATCGAAATACGACATGTCGAACATGTCTCGAATCTGTTTGGCCTTGTTGCTGGCCGTGCTTTGGGCCACGCCGAACATGTCGCACAGTTCGCCTGGAGTGGTGTGAGGTGTTTGGCTGCGGTCAAACAGAAAGTTGATCTGGCCGAGCGCATACATGACGGCGCACGCCCAGACCTCTTTTTTGCCGCGCGCCAAGGGCGAAGGCCGCTTGCGCGCCAGCGCGGCCGCCAGCTTGCGGCATAACAAGGCAAATTCCTCGTCAACGTGATCGCGGCAGACGGCATCGGTGAGATGGGTGATTTCGTCATAGACCGGCTGCATCTGCTGTGGGACAGACTCGCTGTTTTGTTTGGGCATGTGAGAATCCTTTCTATTTGGAAACACGATCTTCATCTGACCAACGTTCCCAATGCTTGCCTACCTCAGTTTCCAGAAGCTCTATCTGTTCTGCAACGTGATCGCCGTATCCCCAGCCAACGCCGCTCGCAATTCTCGCCAGCCGACTCACACGATCTTGGAAACGCGGATAGAGTGCTGCGCCTTCCGCTGTCCTCAGCAAGCCGACCATTTCGTCCAGCACGGATTCGAGGCTGTTGTAGAAAGACTCGTTGATGTCGCTGTACTCAGCGCGTCGCCAAACTGGTTGGTGAAATCCGTTCCGCTCTTGACGTAGGTCAGCATCAGGTCAACTGTGCCGGCAAGATCAGAAGTGGCCTTGCGGTAGTCGCGGATGGTTCGCCGCGCCGCACGCAGATCGAGTTTGCCTTCTCCTCGCTTGGGAAGGAACTGCTCCACAATGCGCTTGCGATACTTGTCCAGGATCGCAGCAGGAACGCCTTCGGCCAGGAAACGCGCTGACAGGAAGGCTCGGCTTTCAACAGAGTGGTCAAAAAGATCCTTCAGGAGAGCGATGAGTTTTGGCTTGTCCAAAGAGGCAAGCACTGCTTTGATTTGCGGCCATTTGACTGAGGTGGATTCCGGCATGGTAGCGCTTCCTCCGTCACATACTTTCTGTGGGGAGTATATCACTGTCTGCAACAGATACCAAGGCACCAAAGGAGCGATGCAAGTCAGCAACGACTCAGAAACCGCATAGGCGATCCTGTTCGTCGCGGGCGCGGCTCATAATGTCTAGTCCGTTGTGGCCTTCTTGTGCGCCTCGATCACTGCGCGGGCTTCTTCAAAGGTCAATGGGTTGCCTTCCAGACGATCGGTGTAGTAAACGGCCTGCGTTGTGAGTTCATCCCACAGTTGGGCTTCACGCTCTAGTGGTAGCGCGCGAGTACGCAGAGTCTCACGAGTCTTGCGTCTCCTCGACGCCAAGACGATTATGCCCTTGGGGAATCCAGAAAGTACATTCAAACAAAAATCCTCATGGAAAATCCCCATGAGGACTACAGTGGGCGGTATAGGGCTCGAACCTACGACCTCACGGATGTCAACCGTGTGCTCTAACCAACTGAGCTAACCGCCCAACGACTGACATTATACCAAGTGGCGCCGTTTTTTGCAACAAGTACCGCCCCTGTGGGTACACCGCAAAAGTGTCGGGGCCACGTTGGGGCGTTCAATTGAACGCCCTTACGTCACCGACGGTTTTGCGCTATACCCCTCCCCTGTCGCACAGCGGACGGGGGAGGGCAGGGTGGGGGTTGCTTGCCCCGCATCTTTAGTTGTGGTACACTTTTTCCTGCTTCAATCTTCCACGCGGAGGAACGGATGACCACACTCAAGGCGGGCGACCTCGCGCCCGATTTCACGCTCCCGGCCACCATCGAAGAATCCATCACCCTCAGCCAATATCGAGGTCAGAAGAATGCCGTGCTCGCGTTTTATCCCTTCGATTGGAGTCCGGTGTGCAGTCTGCAATTGCCGGGCCTGCAAGAGAATCTCGCCGAATTCAAGAAATTGGATACTGAGGTATTAGGTATTAGCATTGACAGCTGGCACAGCCACAAAGCCTTTGCCGAACACCTGGGGCTGGAATTCCCACTGCTGTCTGACTTTGAAAGACAAGTCTGCCAGGCGTATGGCGTTTTGCGCCAAGGCGGCTTTGCCGAACGCGCGCTCTTTGTGATTGACATGCAGGGCATCATCCGTTATGCCCACGTCAACCCCATCGGAGAGGTGCCGGACAATAAACCCGTGCTCGACGTGCTCCGCAAACTCTCGAAAGGATGAAGGATGAAGGCGGAAGGATGACTTTTCTTCATCCTTCATCCTTCATCCTTCATCCTTCATCCTTCATCCTTCATCCTTCGAGGTGGTCATGCTCACTCCTGTCGAACAAGTCATCTTTGTCCTGGCCATGTTGGCTTCGGGCTATGCCGCGTTCCTCGTCGCCCGGCGGATTTTCCTCATCATCCAGCGCGGCCACGGCGGCATCGGCACGAACGAGCTCGTCCGCCGCTTTATCAATGCGACCGTCATCTTTCTCACCCAAAAAACGGTCCTCAAGCGCAGGCTGTGGCCCAGCATCGCTCACGCGTTTATCGTGTGGGCCTTTGCCTATTTCCTGCTGGCCAATCTGGCTGACGTACTGCAAGCCTTGATCCCCAACTTTATCTTTCTCGGCACGGGGCCCATCGGGAACGCATTTCGCATCGGGGCGGACCTGCTGGGCGCCGCTGGTCTGATCGGCGTGGTCACGCTCATGGTGCGCCGCTGGGTGGTAGGCGGCCAAGTCTTTGGTTTCCGAGGCGGCACGCTGATTCATCCCAAAGCTGTGGCCGGCATCAAGCGCGACTCGACCATTGTGAGTCTGTTCATCCTGGTGCACGTCAGCGCGCACATCCTGGGCGATAGCGTCATCGCCTACCGCCACACGTATGTCTGCGGCTATGTGGCGATGTTGCTGTGTGGCATCTGGGGCGGCGTCTCGCCGCAAGCGCTGGACGTGCTGGAGCACCTCTTTTTCTGGGGCGCGATCGGAACGATCCTGGGGCTGGCGCCGTACTTTCTCATCTCCAAGCACATTCATATTTTCATGGCGCCGGTCAATTTCCTGCTCAAGCCCGACCGCAAGTCCATCGGCGCGCTCGACAAGATTGACATGACCGACGAAAGCATCATGCAGTTCGGCGCGGCCAGGCTGGAACATCTTTCGCGCCCGCAGTTGATGGATGCGTATGCGTGCATCATGTGCAATCGCTGCCAGGATGCCTGCCCGGCCTATACCACCGGCAAGGTGCTGTCGCCCTCGGCGCTCGAGATCAACAAGCGCTATCACCTCAACTATGAAGGTGCCAAGCTTGCCGCCGGAAAAGAATCGCAAGTCAGCCTGCTCGATTTTGCCATCAGCGCCGAGGCGGTGTGGGCCTGTACGGCCTGCGGCGCGTGCGTCGAAACGTGCCCGGTCAACAATGAGCCGATGCGTGACATTCTGGACATCCGCCGCAACCTGGTGCTGATGGAGAACGACTTTCCTTCGCAGCTCCAGCAAGCCTTTAAGGGCATGGAGCGATTGGGCAATCCGTGGAACATTGCGCCGGACTCGCGGCTGGACTGGGCGCAAGGTCTCGGCGTGCCGACGATCGAGCAGAATCCCGATCCAGACGTTCTGTGGTGGGTGGGGTGCGCGCCGGCCACCGATCCGCGCGCGCAAAAGACGGCGCGTGATTTTGCCAAAATTCTCAACACGGCGGGCGTCAACTATGCCGTGCTGGGCAGGCTGGAGCGCTGCACGGGCGACTCGGCAAGACGAGCCGGCAATGAAGCATTGTTCTTTGAACTGGCTATGAGCAACGTCGAGACGCTCAACCAAGCGCTCGGAGAGCGGCCCAGGCGCATCGTCACCACCTGCCCACACTGCCTGCACACGCTCAAGAACGAGTATCCCGATTACGGCGGCCACTATGACGTCATCCATCACACGCAGCTCATCGAAGAGCTGTTCGCTGCGGGCAAGCTCAAGCGCCAGGGCCTCGCAGGTAACGTCGTCTTTCACGATCCGTGTTATCTCGGACGCCACAATAGCGTGTACGACGCGCCGCGCAATGCGCTCGTTTACGCAGGCAACGCCGTGACGGAGCTGGCGCGCCATCGCAACAACTCGTTCTGCTGCGGCGCGGGCGGCGCGCAGATGTGGAAGGAAGAGGAGCACGGCCAGGGGCGCGTGAGCGAGAACCGCTTCCGCGAGGCGATGGCGACGGGCAAGGAAACGCTCGCCGTGGGCTGTCCGTTCTGCATGATCATGCTCACCGATGCCGCCAAGACGCTCAACAGCGCTATGCGCGTCCAAGACGTGGCCGAGATTGTGGCGGAGCATTTGTAAATCTCAAATTTCAAATTCAAAATGTCAAAGGGGACCACGCGTCCGCAGCCTTTTTCGAGATTTGAAATTCGACATTTGATATTTGAATAGCCCGAAAGGGCTATTTCACTGACTGCCGGTCATCAAACGGGGCTATAGACACCGCTTGTTCCCTGCCGTACAATCAAAAGCAGCCACTCTCTAATGACACCAGGAGGCGCATCGTGGCAGATGGCTGCGTGCATCACCCCACTGTCTGTACCATCCCCCGACAGACCAAAAATAGGGCCACGGGCCAATATTCAGCCATCGGGAAATCAGATAAACTTGATACAGAGCCTGGTGCGGGTCGCTTCCACAGGCTATCGCACAGTGGCGCATGGGAGATGTGAGATGGGAGATCAGCCGAAAAGTTCTAACAAGCCGGCCGCATTGGTGATTGGGGCCGGCATTGCGGGCATCCAGGCCGCGCTGGACATTGCCGACGCCGGTTTCCCCGTCTACCTGGTGGAGCGCGAGCCGAGCGTGGGCGGTCGGATGTCTCAACTCGACAAGACATTCCCCACGCTGGACTGTTCCGCCTGCATCCTCACGCCCAAGATGGTGACGGCGGGCCAGCACCCGAACATCCACCTGATGACGTATTCCGAAGTCGCCCGTGTCGAAGGGCAGTCGGGGGCGTTCCGCGTGACGGTCCGCAAAAAGCCGCGCTACGTGGACGAAGACAAGTGCCGGGGCTGTGGCGATTGCGCTGCCGCGTGCCGCATGACGGGCCGGATCCCCAACACATTCAATCAGGGCCTCGGCAAGCGAGCGGCGGTCTATGTTCCCTTTCCTCAAGCGGTTCCTCTGATCTATACGGTTGATCCCGAAGCGTGCCTCTACCTCACGCGCGGCGTATGTGGCAAGACCTTCAAGTGCCAAGATGCCTGCACCACCGGCGCGATCAACTTTGATCAAAAAGAACAACTCTTTGAATTGGACGTGGCGACCATCGTCGTGGCCACCGGGTTTGATTTGATGGAGCCGCGCCTCAAGCCCGAGTTCGGTTACGGTGTATACCCGCAAGTGCTCACCGGATTGGAATTCGAGCGGCTCTCGTCGGCTTCCGGGCCGACGATGGGCGAGATTAGCGTCAACGGCAAGAAACCGAAGGACGTGGTCTTTATCCATTGCGTCGGCTCGCGCGACCCTCACACGGGCGTTCCGTATTGCTCGCGCATTTGCTGCATGTACACCGCCAAGCACGCTCACCTGGTGCGCGACAAGCTGCCCGAGGCGAACATCACGTCGTTCTACATGGATGTGCGCGCGTTCGGCAAAGGCTACGAAGAGTTTTACGACCGTGTAAAGCACGAGCGTATCCTCTACCGGCGCGGCGAGCCTTCCGAAGTATTCAAGCGCGGCGAGCGGCTCGTCGTTCAAGCACAGGACACCTTCCTGCGCAAGACCGTACAAGTGGAAGCCGATATGATCGTGCTGGCGACGGCGGTCGTGCCGCGCGCCGATATGGCTCAAACGGCGGAACTCTTGGGCCTGGAGCGCTCGCCGGATGGATTCTTTAAGGAAGCGCACCTAAAGTTGCGCCCCGTCGAGAGCAATCGCCCAGGCGTGTTTTTGGCGGGTTGCTGCCAGGGGCCGAAGGACATTCCCGATACCGTCGCCCAGGCCAAGGCTGCGGCGTCCTCGGCGATGGTCACTTTGTCGCAGGTTGGCGGGAGGCTGACATGCAAGTAGACACACTCGAACTCTCACAAAAATTCAATCTGTATGGGTGCATTCAGTGCGGCAAGTGCGCGGGCGGCTGCCCCGTCTCGATAAAGACCAGCCTCGACGTGCGCTTTTTGATTTACGAGGCGCTGACCGGCTGTCTGCCTGACCCGACGCACATGGAAGAGTTGTGGGACTGCACCTGCTGCTTCACCTGTGTAGAGCGCTGCCCCAAGGACGTCAAGCCGGCCGAGTTCATCATCGGCCTGCGGAGCCTGTTGGTGGAGAACGGCAACATCCCGCGCACCGTGACGGACGCGCTGCAGGGCATTTTCCGGCAAGGCAATCCGCTGGGCTTGGCGCGCGAGCAACGCGCGGCCTGGGCCGAGGGATTGGACATCAAGGCGGCGCAAGAGGGCGTGGACTGGCTCTACTTTGTCGGCTGCACCCCGGCTTACGATCAGCGCATCCAGCCAATCCCGCGCGCGCTGGCGCGAGTGTTCCAGGCGGCCGGGCTGAACTTTGGCACACTGGGCATCGAAGAAACCTGCTGCGGCAACGAAGTGCGCCGCGTGGGAGAGCAGGGCCTCTTTGAGATGCTGGTGGAGGAGGGCAAGCCTTTGTTCGAAAGCACCCATGCCAGGCAAATGGTCACCACCTCGCCGCACTGCTTCAACACCTTCAAGAAGGAATATGGCTTGAGCGGAATAGAGGTCTCACACTACACAGAAGTCATGGCAAAGCTGCTGGACGAAGGCAAAGTCAAGTTCGGCGGTCGAGTAGAAAAGAAGGTCACCTATCACGACCCGTGCTTCCTGGGCAAGCAGAACCACATCTTTGATGAGCCGCGCGCCATTCTGCAGGCCATCCCGGGGGTCAAATTCGTCGAGATGGACCGCATCCGCGAACGGAGCCTGTGCTGCGAAGGCGGCGGCGGGCGCATGTGGGTCGAGGGCACGAACATCGAAGAGCGACTGGCCTTCCAGCGCGTCCAAGAGGCGGTCGAAACGGGCGCACAAGTTTTAGCCGTGGCGTGTCCCTTCTGCCTGCTCACACTGGAGGACGCGGTCAAGGTCAAGGGCCTGGAAGACAAGCTGCGGGTGATGGACATTATGGAACTGGTGAACATGGCGCTCTGAGTTTCCCGAGTTCCGTGAGCCCGAGTGGCTCACGGAACTCGGAGGAGCTGGGGGAGACGGGTATGACATCCCAACCTCGTATCGGCGTTTATATTTGTCACTGCGGATTCAACATTGCCGGGACCGTGGACGTAGACCAAGTCACCGAGTATGCCAGCAAGCTGCCGGGCGTCGCCGTCGCTCGCCACTATACCTACATGTGCTCCGAGCCGGGCCAGACTCTCATCAAGCAGGACTGCGAAGAGCAAAAGCTCAAGCAAGTCGTAGTGGCGTCTTGCTCGCCGCGCATGCACGAGCCGACATTTCGCAAGGCGGCGCAAGAGGGCGGCGTCAATCCAGGCCGCGTAGAGATGGCCAACATCCGCGAGCAGTGCTCGTGGGTTCACAAAGACAGCCATGACGCGACGGAAAAGGCCAAGGCGCTGGTGGCTTCGGCCGTCGCCAAAGCCGCTTACCTGGAAGCGCTCGAAGAGCGCGAGGTGGGCGTCACGCCGGGCGTGGTCATCATCGGCGGGGGCGTCTCGGGGCTGGTCGCCGCACTGGACGTGGCCGATGCGGGTTATCCTGTGTATATCGTCGAAAAGAGCGATCATCTGGGCGGGCACGTGGCCGATCTCAATCGGACTTTTCCCGAGCTAGAGCCGGTCGCGGATTGGCTGCCTTTTGTCATCGAGCGCGTGCAGTCGCATCCCAATATTACTGTTTACTTTAATGCTCACGTTATCAAGGTAGATGGATATGTCGGCACTTTCCAAGTGCAGGTAGCAGGAGGAAGGAGGCAAGATGCAGCCCTCTTGCCTCTTGCATCTAGCGTCTTGCG
>CAYGWJ010000096.1:0-3528 GCA_964353405.1 uncultured Anaerolineae bacterium | reverse complement strand
GAATTCGCTGTGCAGCCCGAGCCAGCGCCTGGCGCGCCTCCGGTCGAGGCTCCTCGCGCTTCGAGTGCGCTGCCAACCCGGAGGGCGTGGACAGCCGGGGAGCCGTCGGCGGTCTTGAGCGCTGTGTTGGACAGCGCGGACGAGGGCATCTTGGGATTGAACGAGGAGGGCAAACACACCTTTGTCAATCCAGCGGCGGCCAAGATGCTGGGCTATCCAGTTGAGGAACTGGTAGGACAGCGCAGTCACCCACTCTGGCACCATACCCGAGCCGACGGCAGCCCCTACCCGGCAGAAGAATGTCCCATCCACGACACTTGTGCCACGGGCGCGCCGCACCGAGTGGACAACCAAGTCTTTTGGAGAAAGGACGGCACACCTTTCCCGGTCGAATACGCCACGACTCCTATCCGCGAGGGTGACAGCGAATTCGTTGTTGGTCGGCTCACTGGCGCCGTCGTCACGTTCCGCGATATCACCGAGCGCAAGTGGGTCGAAGACATGCTACACCAGAACCAGGCCGCTTTGCAAGAGACCTCCGCGCAGTTGCGCACGTTGCTCGAATACGCGCCCGAAGCTATCGTGGTGGTGGATACCGACACCGGCAAATTCACAGATTCAAACGAAAATGCGGTGCGCCTGTATGGTCTCAGTCGCGAAGAGCTGCTCAAGGTTGGCCCGGCCGATATGAGCCCTCCTGCTCAACCTGATGGCCGCCCGTCGTTAAAAGCTTCCATGGAAATAATACAACAAGCTCTCCAGGGCGGCACGCTCGTGGTCGAATGGATGCACCGCAACGCCGCCGGGCAGGATATCCTCTGTGAGGCGCGCCTGGTGCGAATGCCCGCCGCAGGCCGCAACCTCGTCTGCGCCAGCATCACTGATATCACCGCACGCAGGAAAACTGAACTCGAGCGCGAGCGGCTCCTGCAAGATATCCGGGCCCGCGCCCAGCGCGATCAATTGATCAATGCCATGGTCGCCCGCGTCCGCGCCAGCCTCACAGTTGAGCAAGTGCTGGCGGCTACTGTGGAGGAAATCGGCGCCGCCCTGGGCGCGGCGCGCGTGGCCGTGCGCCTGGACCTGGCCGGCGGCAATCGGCGTGGAAATACCCCTTACGCCCAGCGGCCCGCCGCCGCGTACGGCGGGGACGGGCAGGGTGTCCTGGGGACAAACAACGAATTCGCTGTTCAACTCTAGGGCAATCAAGAGAGTCAACTATGCAGAGAAGCATTCGCACCAAACTCATTGTAGCGTTTGTCGCCCTGGCCACAATACCTTTGATTCTGGTCGGCGCGGTGTTGACCTGGCGAAATCTCGAGACGCAACAACAGCAAGCACTCGCTACGCAACGCGAGGTGGCCCAAGGCGCGGCCGCACAGGTAGCCGCCTTTATCCAGGATCGGGAAAGCGAAATGCGCGTACTGATCCAGGTGCGCGGCCTGCAAGACCTGAGCTATGACCAACTGAACAGTGTTCTGTCCCAATTGCTATCTGTCCAGCGCGCGTTTGATGAAGTAGCCCTACTCAATCGTGAGGGTCGGGAGATGGGACGCGTCTCTCGGCACGAGCTTTTCACCGCGGCAGATCTGGCCGATCGCTCCCAGGCATCCGAGTTCATGCTACCCGCTTCCAGCCACGAAACTTACTATGGCCCCGTATGGTTTGATCCGCGCAATGGTCAACCCCTGATGACAGTCGCCGTGCCGGCTTTGGATGCGCGCACGGGACAAACGGATGGCGTGTTGATTGCTAATGTACGCGTCAGCCAGGCCTGGGACGTGATCACGAACAACGAATTCGCTGTTGTGAACGTGGGTAAGAAGGGTTTTGCCTACATCGTGGACTCGCGAGGCGCAGTGATCGCGCACCGCGATGCCTCGATCGTTCTGCGGCATACCATTTTCCTTCCACCCGGTAAAGATGGTGTTTATACAGGTCTGTACGGAACCAGTGCGGTTCTGGCAGAAGCCGATATCCAGTTGGGCCAACGAATACTGCGCGTCGTGGCCGAGTTACCCATGTCCGAGGCGCTCGCTCCCACTTACACCAGTCTGGCCATCGCCGGCGTATTGATCTTGGTCGTGATAGGGATCGCAGGCAGCGCGGGGTTTTTCGCGGTGAGCCAGATCGTCAGACCCATTCAAGCATTGGCGCAGGTGGCCCATGTCATCCAGGCGGGTGACCTGTCGCAGCGAGTCACCGTCACCCGCCACGATGAGATCGGAAACCTGGCTGAAGCTTTTAACAGCATGACGGATCAATTGCAGCAGACCCTGGCGGGCCTGGAACAACGTGTGGCCGAGCGCACGCGCGAGGTGGAAAGGCGCGCCGGGCAGATCACTGCCGCCGCCGAGGTCAGTCGCGCGGCCAGCCAGGTGTTAGACCCTGACGAGTTACTGCGCCAGGTGGTGGAGCTGATCCGCAAACGATTCGACCTGTACTATGCGGCCGTCTTTTTGGTGGACGCAAATAGCGAGCCCGGAGGGCGTAGACAGCAAGCGGTGCTGCACGCCGGCACGGGCGAGGCGGGCCAGTTGATGCTAGGGCATGGCCACAAGCTGCCCGTGGGCGAGACCTCCATGGTGGGTTGGGCCTGCGCTCACAAAGAAGCTCGAATCGCACTGGACGTGGGCAAGGAAGCTGTCCGCTTTGCCAATCCGCTGCTGCCTCTCACCCGCTCGGAAATGGCGCTGCCGCTGCGCGTGGGCGACCGCGTGATCGGTGCGCTCGACATTCAGAGCACCCTGCCCCAGGCTTTTGACAAGGACGCCATCACCGCGCTGCAAGGCATGTCGGACCAGATTGCGGTGGCGCTGGAAAATGCCCGGCTCTTTCAGCAGTCCCAGTCCAGCCTGAAAGAGGTCGAGCGGGTCAACCGCCTCCTCACTCAACAGGGCTGGGAGACCTTCCTGCGCTCGACAGGCACCGACTTTGCCGAGTTCCATCGGCCCGACGTTCCCGCGCTGACGCCCGACGAGATTGAACAGCGAATTCGTTGTTTGGCTCGAGGGCCGCGCGGCTCGTCCGGCCGGGAGAACACGGTTTCCATCCCCTTGAGGGTGCGCCGCCAGGTCATCGGCACATTGGTCGTCGAACGGGGCGCTGGCCAGCCCGAATGGTCGGCCACAGACCTGGGGGTGCTGGAAGAGATGGCTGCCCAAGCCGCTCAGGCTTTGGAGAGCGCACGGCTCTTTGAAGATGCGGGACGCACTGCCGCGCGCGAACGATTGCTCAACACAGTCACCACTCGCATCCGCAACACCGTGACCCTGGATGGCGTGCTGAATTCGGCCGTCCGCGAGATCAGCGCACTGACGGGCGCCAGCTACGCGGCGATTGATCTGGAATTGGGACCAGTCAAATAACGACGCTGGCATTCCTCCATTGAGAATGCGGTAAAAGTCAAGAGGCAGTTTTGAGGGAGTTCACGAGTTGGCGTGAGGCACGATGAAACGGCCAGCCTGATCGGAGTGTGAATCAGGGGCGAAGCAGATCGAGGCTGACCCGAGCGATCAGCCCAATCGT
>CAYGWJ010000095.1:0-4157 GCA_964353405.1 uncultured Anaerolineae bacterium | reverse complement strand
TCTCAGCGGTCATTGGTTATCATATCACATTTTGCGTTTCGCGGCCTGATAATCGCTCCACCCGCCAATATACTCACGGGTCACACCCTCGTCCAGTTCCACGATGCGCGTCACCACCCGGTCGAGGAAATAACGGTCGTGGCTCACCGCCAGCAGTGTCCCCTCAAAATCGGCAATTTGATCTTCCAAGACCTCGGCGGACGCAATGTCCAGATTATTCGTCGGTTCATCAAGCAAAAGGAAATTCGCGCCGGACAGCATCAGCAGAGCCAGTTGCATCCGGCTGCGCTCGCCGCCGGAAAGCGTGCCGATCTTTTGCGTGGATTGCCGATAGCCAAACAGGAACTTGCCCAGGAACGCCACGGCGCCCTGCTCCGTCATCGGCGCAGCGCGGCGAACGGTGTCAATCAACGTCTGCGAATAGTCGAGCGTCTCGTGTTGTTGAGCGTAATAACCGATGCGCACGCTCGGCCCGACGACAATCTCGCCTGCCGTCAGTTCATCTTGCCCCAGGATCATCCGAAGCAAGAGCGACTTGCCCGCGCCGTTCGGGCCGACCAGGCCCACGCGCTCGCCGTGCCTCACCAGCAGATTCACGCCGCGCAGCACGTGGTTCGACCCAAACGACTTGTTCAAATACCGAATATCCAATACCTTGTTACTCCCGCGCCAACCATTGAGCTCCAGGCCCATCGTGCGGCGTTCGAGGACGGGACGATCCAGCCTGTCCACCCGCGCCAGGCGGGCCTCCATCGCATGCACCCGGCTGGCGAATTTGTCGCTTCTGAGCACCCACACCTTGTAGCGTCTCAACGCCATTTCCATGCGCGCGATCTCGCGCTGTTGAATCTCGTAAAGCTGTTGTAGCCGGAGCAGCGCCGCGCGTTTTTCGTAGGCGTACTCGGAATAGTTGCCGATGTAAACCTTGACTTGGCCGCCTTCGAGATCGGCGATTTCGTCCGCCACCGCATCGAGCAGGTAACGGTCGTGCGAGACGATGACGACGGCGCCTTCGTAGCCAACGATAGTGTTCTCCAACGCGGCCTTGGCATCGAGGTCAAGATGGTTATCCGGCTCGTCGAGCAACAACAGCTTGGGGCGTGTGACCAGCAATTTACACAGCCCAACGAGTTTCTTTTGCCCGCCGGAAAGCGCCGTCGTCGCAAGCTGCAGGTCGGCCTCGGAAAAGCCGAGGCTGTAGAGTGTCT
The DNA here is from genome assembly GCA_964353405.1 of uncultured Anaerolineae bacterium. GTDB lineage: Bacteria > Chloroflexota > Anaerolineae > Fen-1058 > Fen-1058 > JBGLNJ01. The sequence goes on along the minus strand of CAYGWJ010000095.1, from coordinate 2,949 downwards.
CGCGGATGCGGCTCTCATAGCCGGGGCCGCCTGCCGCTTCGTACTGGTGCAGCAGCCTGGCTTGAACGTCCAGCGCACGCGTGAGCGCCATTTCATCGCCGTAGACGGATGGGTCGCCAAGTTTGGCTTCGACGCGGGCCAGCTCTTGTTCCAATCGAGCAATGTGCGCCGAGGCAGTCAGCGCCTCTTGCCACGCGGTCCGGTTCGGATCGAGCGTGACCTCTTGCGGCAAGTAGCCGATGGTCAAGCCTTTGGCGCGAAAGACGTTGCCGGCGTCGTGCGTCAGCTCGCCCGCGATGATCTTGAGCGCGGTGGATTTGCCCGCGCCGTTCGGCCCAACGAATCCCACGCAGCGGTCGTCGTGAATTTCCCAGTCCAGCGCGGTAAAGATTTCGCGTCCGGCCAAGTTGATGGCGATGTGATCAAGGTGAATGGCAATCATGTTGTTTCTCTCTTCTTCCACGAAGGACACGAAGAGCCACCAAGAATTCTTGAACCTTCGTGGAAATAAAAAAGCCGCAGGGGGCGCCTGCGGCTCATGTCCTCGAAAGAAATCTCTATGCGGAAAACGTCTTTCGGGCAGTAGGCGCACCTGTACAAGGCAAAGCGAAACCACACCCAAGCGATTGGGTGGAGAGAAACTTGCCGTTGATGCAGTCCAGGTAAATCATCGCGCCTTTCTTCCAACGCGGCAAATTATAACCGAGGGAACGGACGCTGTCAAACACAGTTTCTTGGCGCCAGGTCCCTTGGCGATAACCCGAAACCAAGACGCAGCGCCGTCCGCCGCGTCGTATTGCACCTAGTCTCGTGTTTTACACTGCTTCATAGTCCCGCCGACCTTTAACGGCCTTCGCCTCTGCACCGACATGTCCCGGGATGCGCAGCTCCTGTCCCACAGAGATCAGGTTGGGGTCTTGCACCTTGTCCTTGTTTGCCTCCCAGATTTCGGTCCAGCGGCTGGCATCGCCATAGACCTTTAGGGCAATAGCGCTCAAACTATCGCCTGCCGTGACCACATAGGTACTGAAATCTTGCGCCATGTAACCCTCCTTTTTGTGGATCGCCGATCACAATCAGCCCAAGTGAAAAAGTTAGCAAGAGTATACTCCACACTTTACCTGGCGTCAAATCGCACTTGTTCTTGACGTGACAAATTCAGACACTTGTGGTAGTGGCTTGTCGGATAAGTTTTGCAATGAATTCCGTGACCAATCTGCGGTCACCAACAACCAGTTTCGCACCAAGCGTCAAATTGATTTGATAACTATCAAATCAAACGACTTTAGGACGGTCTGATTTTATAGATGTCAAAATGATTTGATAATCATAGAATTAATCGGGTGCGTCTGCAAAGTCCGCCGCCGCGAATTCATTGCAGAATTTGGGCGACAAGCCAGTAGAATACATTTTTGAGAGATATTCTCAATAACTTACCGGGCAAGTTGAAGCACGTGGGCGGCAGTTGCATGGGTTGAATGCGATTGCCGCTTTGGTTGTAGTGAGAGAAACCAGAGGGGCGTTCGCGCGATCCAAGGAGGAAAATTGACATTAAACATTTCGTCAGCGTGGCTATCCTCGTTGCCATTTCGACTGTGCTAGTCAAAATGGGACTGGATGCCGTTGGCTTGTTGCCGGTGGAAGCCAGCGCGCAGGCGGCGCCGATCGACCGCCTGTTCAACGTGCATTTCTGGATGATTTCGTTCCTGTTCTCTCTGATCATTGTATTCATGCTGTACAGCATCATCGTCTTTCGCCGCAAGCCAGGCGAAACGGGCGAGGGCAAGCACATCGAGGGTAATACACGCCTGGAGATCCTGTGGACGCTGGCGCCGTTGGTGACGGTGCTCTACATCGCGTACCTGGGTGCGGGCGCGCTGGCCGAGACGCGCCGGATTGACCCGCAGGCGATGGTGGTCAAGGTAACCGCCGGGCAGTGGTTCTGGAAGTTTGAATATCCCGACTATGGCGTCAGCTCCACGACGTTGAACTTGCCGGCCAACAAGCAGATTTTGCTTCAGATGCAATCCAACGACGTGATTCACTCGTTCTGGGTGCCCGAGTTCCGTGTCAAGCAGGACGTGCTGCCGGGGACGATCAAAGAGCTGCGCGTCACGCCGACCGTGGCGGGCAACTATAAAGTGCGCTGCGCCGAGTTGTGCGGCACGTCGCACGCGCTGATGGAAAATCCGGTGGTCGTGATGGCCGAGGCGGATTTCAAGGCGTGGGCCACCGAACAGCAAAAGATTGCTTCAGCCAGCCCGGCGGAGCGCGGCAAAAAGTGGGCCACGGAAAACGGCTGCGCCGCCTGCCACAGCGCCGACGGCACACAGATCGTCGGGCCGACGTGGAAGGGGCTGTATGGCGCGGACGTTGCGCTCGCAGATGGCACGACGGTCAAGGCCGACGATGCGTACTTGAAGAAATCCATCCTCAACACCAATGCCAAGATCGTCAAGGGCTTACAGCCCAACATCATGCCGCAGAACTTGCGCGAAAAGCTGAGCGACGATCAGATCAACGACATTCTCGCGTACATCCAGAGCCTCAAGTGATTTTAGATTGCTGATTGTTGACACTTGCGCCTGCGCGCAGTGCAGGCGTTGCTGATTCAAATCAAAAATCAGAAATCTACAATCTGCAATCAAGGGGGGATTTATGGATCTCATTGGAATTCTACTCGCAGCTTTGTTCGGGCCGATCGTCCTGGCAGCCGTGCTGGCAGCGGTGATGGTCTGGCTCAGCAGCCAGGGCCTCGACGCTTCCCAAGCCTCAAGCAGCCGCCGGGCCTAGCGTCACGAAGATCATTGTCACTTCGGCGTTGGTGCGCGGGTTGGGTGCGCAGATCGTCGGGACGATATTGGGCGTGGGCATCGTCGCGGCCATTCGCGTGATGCTGGGACCGCCCGCGTTCGGCTATGAACCGGCGGCGGTCGTCGGCGCACTGGT
>CAYGWJ010000094.1:0-18405 GCA_964353405.1 uncultured Anaerolineae bacterium | reverse complement strand
TCGTGCGGCAACAAGCCAATGTCGCGCAGTGCTTTCGCAAAAAAGCGTGTATAGATCAAGTGCATCGTGGCGTGCTCGATGCCGCCCGTGTAGCAATCCACCGGCAGCCAGTACGCCGCTTCCTCCGGATCCCACGGGCCTTTGTCATACTTGGGACTCAGGTAACGCAGGTGATACCACGACGAGCACATGAACGTGTCCATCGTGTCGGTCTCGCGCGTCGCGGGTTTGCCGCAGACGGGGCATGTGGTCTTGGCCCACGTCGGATGCAGCTTGAGGGGGCTTTCACCGGTGGGCTTCCATTCCACATCCATCGGCAGCGTCACCGGCAGTTGATCCTCAGGCACGGCCACTGCGCCGTGGTCGGGACAGTAGACGATCGGGATCGGCGCGCCCCAGTACCGCTGGCGGCTGATCAGCCAGTCACGCAGGCGGTAGGTGACGGCGTACTGGCCGATGCCGTTCTCTTTCAGCCACCGGGTCACCTTGGCCTTGCCTTCTTCGGCCGGCGTGCCGGTGAACGGCCCCGAGTTGACCATGCTGCAGCCTTCCACTGTATCCGTGGCATGATCGGGCGGCACACCGTCCCAGTCGCGCGGCGCAATGACCACCGGGATGGGCAGGTCGTATTTCTTGGCAAAAGCATAGTCGCGCTCGTCGTGCGCGGGCACGGCCATGATCGCGCCCGTGCCATAGGTCATCAACACGTAATCGGCGATCCAGATCGGGATGCGCGCGTTGTTGACCGGGTTGATGGCATACGCGCCGATGAATACGCCGGTCTTGTCCTTGTCGGCGGCCTCGCGGTCAATGTCACTCTGGCGGCGGGCCTGTTGGACGTAGGCTTCGACGGCAGCTTTGTACTGGGGCGTGGTCAGCTTGTCCACCAGCGGATGCTCGGGAGCCAGCACCATGAACGTTGCGCCCCACAATGTATCGGGCCGTGTGGTGAACACGGTGATGGGGTCCTCTTGTTCGGATTGGAACGTGACCTCGGCGCCTTCGCTCTTGCCGATCCAGTTGGTTTGCAGCGCGCGGACACGATCCGGCCAATCAATCCTGGAGAAATCCAGCAGCTCATCGGCGTACCGGGTGATGCGGAAGAACCACTGATCCAGGTCCTTTTTGATGACGGGCGTGTCGCAGCGTTCGCAGTGACGGTCCTCGCCCCAGACTTGCTCGCGGGCCAGCGTGGTGTTGCAATGCGGGCAAAAGTCCACTGCCGACATTTTCTTGTAGGCCAGCCCGTGTTTAAAGAGCTGGATGAAAAACCACTCGGTCCACTTGTAATATTCCGGGTCGGACGAGATGGCCTCACGCTCCCAGTCAAACATGGCGCCCATCGAGCGCATCTGGCGGCGCATGTTTTGGATGTTGGCGTACGTCCATTCATTCGGATGGATGCCGCGCTTGATCGCCGCGTTTTCGGCGGGCAGGCCGAACGCGTCAAAGCCCATCGGGAACATGACGTTATAGCCTTGCATCCGCATAAAGCGCGCGCGCGCATCCGAAGGCGTCATCGCGTACCAGTGACCGATGTGGAGATCGCCGCTCGGATAGGGGAGCATGGTCAGTGCATAAAACTTTTTCTTATTGTGGTCAATCACAGAACGATACAGCTTGTCTGCGTCCCATTTCTTTTGCCATTTAGGCTCGATGTCTTGTGGAACATATTTGTCAGCCATGTCTCACCTCCATTTTAAAAGCCAGGTGCTAATGAAAAACGCCGCTCGACGAGGTCGGCGGCGTTTATTTCAAAAGGGACAACCCTCATGCCAAATGAAACCAAGTCGGCATGAACGTCGTCCAGGCCACGAGCAAGCCGCCCATGATCAATACAGACTCGGCCACGAGAAAATGCCAGAGCCGGTAATACTGTTTGTAAAACTCTTTGCCGTGCAGTCCGCCGGCGTGAATCGGGCGCGGCAAGAGCGCGTATTGCTTGCGCCGGAACGGATACAACCACATGATGCCGTCGTCCGTCGCCCAGCTATCCAGCATCAAGTGCCCCAGCGTCACGACAAGGAACATCGCCACGGTTTGCCACGATGCCCAACAAGCCAGGCCGGCGGCCGCCATCAGATAGAACAGCGGCGTATGAGTCAACAACGCATGATGATGGTTGTGTCCGACTAGCCCTTGCCGATGCTGACGCGCTCTCACCAGGAGAGCATCCACATCCGGCAACAGGCTCAGACCAATGGCCACTCCCACCAGGACCGGCGTCACCGGTTGATGCAGGGTCCATCCCAACACGTACGCGCTGAGCACCCCTGCTCCGACATGTGCTCCACTTGTCACTCGGTTGTCTATGCGCCTCGCTTTCCTCTAGTCTCAATTCACGGGCGAAAAGTTGCATCACCTGCCCTGAGAATTGTTCCTGTGATACAGGAAAGCTGTGGGCATGGCATCTGCAGGTGTAAGTTCGATGACAGTTGCGTTGTTAAACTAAACCCCCTTCGCCGTTCAGGGACGAAGGGGTTCTCCGTGGTACCACCCTGGTTGCCGTTGTCGGCATTGGGATGCCGACCTACGACCACTCTAAGCGCGATAACGGGCGCGACCCGCCGCCAACTAGTCACCGAACCATCGGCTTTCACTGGCAGTGCTCCCAGGCGAGTTCGGTCTGATGCGTTCTCCGTGGACACGGTCGCCGGGCTCTCACCTTGCTCTCCCGGCTCGCTGCGGAGATGACCTACTACTCCTGTTCACCGCTTATGATGTACAAGGCGACACGCTCTGCGCAATGCCGCCCTTGTGTGGACCCAGCGGGATTCGAACCCGCGGCCTTCTCAATGCCATTGAGACGCGCTCCCAACTGCGCTATGGGCCCAAAGTGCAGATTCTCGATTGCGGATTGCTGATTGAGCGCCTCAATCAACAATCTAAAATCAGCAATCTACAATCCAGTGGACCTGGCGGGATTCGAACCCGCGACCTCTTCAGTGCGATTGAAGCGCGCTCCCAACTGCGCTACAGGCCCGCACGGTGGACGCATTGTACCTGCTTTGGCAGAGCTTGTCAAGTAATCTTGGCTGTGCTATACTCACTCTGCAATTGCGCACAATCGAATAGCGTTTCGGTTGAGGTGCTCGCAGCCCGGATGCTGCGAGTGCGCCCACCCAAAGTGGGCGTGGGGAAGCCGGTGCGATGAAATCCAGTCCGGCGCTGTCCCGCAACTGTGGGGTCAGTGGACAGTGGATAGTGATTAGAACACAATCTGATCACTAACCACTAACCACTGACCAAGCCAGGATACCCGCCTGAACCGATTCTCTCCGAATACCTTCGTGGAAAGGGGGTGGAGTATGAGGTCCAGTGCAATTACCCACGACCTCCCCCGAACGTAGCCGGGGGAGGCTTTTTTGTTGGCAACCGTAAGGCGGCCTAGCGTGCCGCCCATTCCGCAAATCAACCATCTCACAAGGAGCACAAGATGAACACCAGGGTAAAACTTGTTGCCCTGTGTCTGGCGACCGTTTTGATTTTGAGTGTGACCGGCGCGGCGCTAGCCGGGCCGGGCGACGACGCGGCCAGCAAGGCATTGACTTGGCTGGCGACCAGGCAAAATGCCGATGGCGGTTTTTCCGATGGGTTCTCCCCCAATAGCAAACTTTCCTCGACAGCGGATGCCATCCTGGCGATGTCGTCCGCCGGGCAATCTGCGAGCACTTTTAAGCAGCGCGGTGTTTCACCGTTGGACTATTTGCAGAGCCGAGCTGGCCAGGCGACCCATAGTGGTGAAATCGCCAAGGTTATCCTGGCGGTCGTGGCGACCGGCGGCACACTGGACGCGCGCAGCCTGGGCGGTGTTGACCTTGTCGCGCGGCTCAACGGCTTGCTAAAGTCGGGTGGCTATGGTGGGACGCTTTACGAAGATACGCTGGCCGTGCTGGCGCTCGCAAATGTGGGGCAAAACGTGCCGGATGACGTGATTGAGCGCCTGCTCCAGGCGCAGACGGCCGATGGCGCATGGGCTTTTACGGGCGACACGGCCGCGGGCGCAGGCGACACGAACACGACGGCGCTGGTGGTGCAGGCGCTCATCGCCACGGGCAACCGCGATGCCACCGGCCGTGCGCTTGACTATTTCCGCCGGACGCAAAACGCCGATGCCGGTTGGCCCTACCAGGTGCCTTCAGCTTACGGCACCGAGACCGATGCCAACTCGACCGCGAATGTGCTTCAGGCGCTCATCGCCGCGGACGAGTCGCTGAGCAGTTGGGGAAAGTCGGGCCAGAGCGACCCGCTCGGCGCGCTGATTCGCCTGCAGGATGACAAGACCGGCGCGTTCAATTTCCAGGCCAGCCAGCCTGGCGCCAATCTGTTGGCGACGCTGCAGGCGGTTCCCGCGCTTAAGGGTGCGACGTTTGTCCACGTGCCCCGTGTGCACGCCAGCGGCGCGGCTTTGGCCGTGACCGCGCCACCGCCGCAGACACTGCCCGTTGCCGGCGGTGCGGCCCCCATGCTGCCGCTGGTGTTGACCGGTGCAGGAATTGTTCTGGTATCTTGCGGTTGGCAGGTGCTACGCAAGACATAACACGTATCACGCAGTGACTTGAGGTTCTCTCATGTTTAATTCCCGTGCCTGGCTGGTGTGGATGATGGCGGCGCTCGCCGTGGCCATGCTGGCCACGAATCCGCTGTACCTGGTCATCGTTCTGCTTTGCGCGGCGCTCGTCCGCGCCAGCTTTGGCGCGGGCGACTCGCTGCCGGCGTGGCGCTTTGGCCTGACGGTCGTCGCGTTCTCCACGTTCTACAATACGCTGCTGACGCGCTTGGGAGACACGGTGCTGTTCACCCTCCCACGCGCGCTGCCCCTCGTGGGCGGGCCTATCACGCTGGAAGCCATCGCGTTCGGCGCGTCGCGCGGGCTGGCGCTGTGGGCGCTGTTCGCTGTGTTTGCGGTATTCAACGACGTGCTCAGCCCTTATGAACTCGTCCGGCTGACGCCGCGCTTTCTGCGCGAGGCCGGACTGGTCATCTCTATCACGCTTGCGTTTGTGCCACAGACGGTCAGGAGCTTTCGCCAGGTGCGCGAGGCGCAGGCGATTCGCGGACATCAACTTCGCGGCGTGCGTGACTTGACGGCGCTGCTTGTGCCTTTGCTGGCGGACTCGCTGGAGAAAGCTGTCCAACTGGCCGAGGCCATGGAAGCTCGTGGCTACGGACAGAAATCTCAAATCTCAAACACCTGCACTTGCAACAAGCGCCAGCGCAGGTGCAAGTGTCTCAAATCTCAAATGTTGATGGCGGGTGGTTTGAGCGGTTTGCTAATGGGCTGGCTGGTCGAAGCGTACTGGCGCAATGGAGCGGGCTGGGCCATTGTGGGCGCGAGTGTCATGGCGATGGCGCTGGGAGTGCGTGCGTTGGCTGCACACATGCCACGCATGACGCGCTACAAGCCACAGGCGTGGTCGGCGCGCGATGGAGGTCTAGTCGTCTCGAGTCTTGCGCCGTTGTTCGCCATTGCCCTCGTCGCTTTATTTGACCCGCAGGTATTGACTTTTTATCCGTACCCGCGTGTGACGCTGCCGCCGTTCGACGCACGGCTGGGTCTGTGCCTGGCGCTGCTCGCCGCTCCGGTGTTCATGCGCCCCGCTCGTCAATCCATGTCGCAGGCGACTGCCACGGCTGGCAAGTAGCGCAGAGGGTTGAGCGCCCTCGGCTCCACGCTCTACTCTCCACGTGATGGCTTCTGCAATGCAAGTTACTTTCGATCACGTCACATTCTCTTACCCCGAGGCCTCTGCGCCGGCGCTGGCCAATGTTTCGCTGGAAATTGAAGCGGGCCAGTTTGCGCTTGTCGTCGGCGCGAGCGGCAGCGGCAAGTCCACTTTGCTGCGCTGCATCAACGGACTCGTGCCACATTTTTCGGGCGGGACGTTCGCCGGGCGTGTGACCGTGGCCAGGCTGGACACGCGCGAGCATCCCCCGCGCGACCTGGCTTCTGTGGTCGGTTTTGTGTTCCAGGACCCCGAAGCGCAATTCGTCACCGAGCGAGTGGAAGACGAGCTGGCCTTTGCGCTGGAGAACGCCGGCGTGCCGCCGCTCACCATGCGCAAGCGCGTGGAAGAGGTGCTCGATGCGCTGGGCATTGCTGCGTTGAGGAATCGCGCCGTGTCGTCGCTGTCCGGCGGCGAGCAGCAGCGCGTCGCCATTGCAGCGGCGCTGGCGCTGCAGCCCAAGGTGCTGGTCCTCGACGAACCGACGTCGCAGCTCGACCCGCAATCGGCGGAGGATGTGCTCGGCGCGCTTGTGCGCCTCAACGCCGACCTGGGACTGACCATCGTGCTGGCCGAGCATCGCTTGGAGCGCGTGCTGCAATTTGCCGATCGCGTTATTTTTCTACCCGGCGTGGGCGAGTTGCCTTTCATGGGCGATCCGCGTCAAGTGATGGAGTCCGTCACTCTCACGCCGCCGCTGGTGACGCTGGGCAAGGCGCTGGGCTGGCAGCCGCTGCCGCTGACGATCAAAGAAGGCCGTCGTTTTGCAAGCCTTCACGTATCAGCCCCCCGGGTCACGCATCGCGCAGTCAGACAAAATGTAAAGAGCAGGCCGCAGCCTGCGGTTGCGCTTGAGGTTCGAGACGTGTGGTACGCCGACGGCGGCAAGGAGATTTTGCGCGGCGTCACACTTTCGGCCAGCGCGGGCGAGTTGGTTGCGCTCATGGGCCGCAACGGCTCCGGCAAGACGACGCTCTGCAAATCCATCGTCGGGCTGGTGAGGCCGCAGCGGGGGCTGTTGAAGGTCAACGGTCAGGACGTGAAAGACCGGTCCACCGCCGAGATTTGCCGCCAGGTCGGTTATGTGCCGCAAAACCCCGGCGCGCTGCTCTTTGCCGACGCGGTGCGCGACGAGTTGATCGTCACGCTGCGCAACCACGGCCTCGACGAAGCGACGGCTCCCGTTGCGCCGGGCGAGTTGCTCGATACGCTCGGACTGGCTGAGGTCGCCTCGCAGTATCCCCGCGACCTTTCCACCGGTCAACGTCAGCGCACGGCGCTTGCGTCGGTGCTCGTCACGCGCCCCAGCATCTTGCTGCTCGACGAGCCGACACGCGGGCTGGACTATGCGGCCAAGTCAACCCTCGTCAACATCCTCAAACACTGGCAGGCGCAGGGCACGGCCATCGTCATGGTGACGCACGACGTGGAACTGGTTGCCACGTGCGCCGACCGCGTGGCGCTCATGGCCGAGGGCGAAATCGTCGTGGATGGCCCGGTGCGGCAGGTGCTGTCCGAGTCGGCCATTTTCTCTTCGCAGATCAACAAGCTCTTTGGCTCGCCGTCACTCTTGACGGTGGACGACGTATTGGCCAGGCTTTGACAGTTTTCCACTACCACTATACAATTCAGTCATCTCGCTTACCGCTTTCCCCGATGCGTTGCGCCTTTTAAATTCCCGGCGGTAAGTCACACCCCTGGGAGGCTGACATGCAGGCAAAGATTGCTGTTCTGCCCGGCGATGGAATCGGGCCGGAAGTGACGGTGGAAGCCGTCAGTGTGTTGAAGCAAACGGCAGAATGCTTTGGGCACTCGTTCTACTTTGAGGAATACCCTATCGGCCGTGCAGCGGAAAAAGCGCATGGCACTCAACTGCCGGACAGCACGCTCGAAGCGTGCCGCAAGGCCGACTCGGTGCTGATGGGCGCGCTGGACGTGGGCCTTTCGCGCGATGAGGCCATGTTCCACGCCGAAGCCGAGCGCGGGCTGCTCGCCGTCAAGCGCGCGCTAGGGATGGTGGTGAGCCTGCGCCCGGTCAAGCCGCACCCGGCCCTGCGCGGCCTCTCGCCTCTGCGCGACAAAGTCTTGGAAGGTGTGGACCTCCTCATCGTGCGCTGCCTGTGCAACAATATGCCGGGCGGATGCGACCAGGACACGATTACGATCGTGGCAGATGCAGCTTGCCGCTTGGCGCGCACGCGCCGCAACCATCTGACGACGGTTGACATGGCGATGGCGGATGAAGTCGCCAGCTTGCGCAAGGCGGCCTCGCGCGTGGTGGCCACGTACCCGGACGTGCAACTGGACGCCATGCCGGTGGACGTTTGTTTGCAGCAGATGATCTTGGACCCGCGCAACCTGGACGTGATTGTGGCCGACAACATCATCGGCGCAGTCCTGGCGAATCAGTCAGTGGCGCTGGTGGGCGCCCCGGCGCTGCTGCCGGTGGGCGCGCGCGGCGTGGGTCACCTGGGTGTGTATGCGCCCGCGTGCGGGCCGATGTTCGACCAGGCTGACGTGGACGCCGCCAATCCCATCGGCGCAATTCTGGCGGCGGCCATGCTGCTGCGTCACTCGTTCAACATGGAGCGCGAAGCCTCGGCGATTGAATACGCCGTAGACAGCGCGCTCGGCTCCGGCATGCGGACGGCGGATATTGCCGCACACGGCGAGCGGGTGATTTCCACTCACGCGATGGGCGAGGCGATTGCCGCGTGGGTGTGCCAGACCGCCGGGCAGACGCAGAGATCGCTGAGGGCGGAAGAATAGCCGCATGGGACTCGCATTCGAGTGGGACGAGAACAAGGCTCAAAGCAATCTGAGGAATCACAGAGTCAGCTTTGAGGAAGGCGCGACCGTTTTTCATGACCCATTCGTCGCCACGCTGCTTGATCCCGTCCACTCGGATGATGAGCAACGATTCATCGCGATTGGCCTTTCAGTCAGAGGACGTTTACTGGTTGTTGTGTACCATGAGCACGGTGGTAAAACGCGCATTATCAGTTGCCGTAAGGCAACGCCCAGGGAACGAAGGGCTTATGAGGAAGAAATCACCTGAACCATCAAAAATGATAGAAGACGATATGCTTCCAGAGTACGACTTTAGCAAGGCCGTACGTGGCAAGCACTACAAGCCTCTGCATGAAGGGTATTCGGTTTACATACACAAAGCCGATGGCACAACGGTCATCGAACATTACAAACTGGAAGAAGGCGCGGTTATGCTTGAGCCTGATGTGCGCCAGTATTTCCCGGACTCGGACGCCGTCAATGCCGCGTTACGCTCCCTGATTGCGCTGATGTCAGAGATGCCGGGCAAAAGCAAACTCCTTTCACGTAAGAAGCACGAGTCAAGTGGAAAAAAGCAGATTGCTCGCAATCACGCAAAATCGGTGAAAGTGTAGGGGCTTGAACGCGATGGGCGAAGCGATTGCTGCTTGGGTGTGCCAGTCCGCAGGGCGCACGCCACGGTCGCTCAGAGCCGAAGAATTACGAAAGTAAAGTCCGTGAACTGAGGAGGTTTTGCAAATGTCCGCCTACATCCTCGTTGACATCGAAGTGACCGACCCGGTCGGTTACGAAGCATACAAGAAACTCGCTCCGCCGGCCGTGGCCGCGTATGGCGGCAAGTACGTAGCGCGCGGCGGCAAGGCGGAAACGCTGGAAGGCGATTGGTCGCCCAAGCGCCTGGTCATACTGGAATTCGAAAGTGTCGAACGAGCCAAAGCGTGGCTCAACTCGCCGGAATATCGCGCCGCCCGGCAGTTGCGTCACCGGACTGCCAAGACGAACATGGTCGTCGTCGAGGGCGTGTAACGGGTTACTTACGGTGAGCATTCCATCTGCGCGTATATGGCACTTGCGCTATAATTGAAGGGCGGTCAGATGAGTGTCCACTTCGAGTGGAGCCCACGCAAAGCAGCAGCCAATTTCCGTAAACACGGTGTAAGCTTCGACGAAGCTAGTACTGTATTTGACGATCTACTCGCGGCAATCTTTGACGATGAAGGGCATTCACTGGACGAGGCACGAGAAATCATCATCGGACGTTCAATCGGTGACCGTATTGTGCTGGTGTGTTTCACCGAACGCACCTCAGATGTGATTCGCATTATTAGCGCGCGTCTGGCAACTAGGAAAGAACGTAAAGATTATGAAGAAAACCTCAACCGCCAAAACTGAACGCATCGAGTCTGACAATATGCGCCCCGAATACGATTTTGACTATCGAAGAGCGCGCCCGAATCGTTTTGCGGGTCGAATTGACAAGCTCCGCCTTGTGATCGCCCTTGACCCGGATATCTCAGAGGTGTTTACTACACCCGAGTCAGTAAATGCTGTTCTTCGTGCACTCATCGCCACTATGCCAGAAAGGGCAAAGCGTCGGGCTACCCGCAGGTCACCATCAAGAACAGCCAAAAAAGAACATGCCTGACCTCGCTCACGTATCACGTTTCACGCATCACGCTTGACGAATCCCCCAAAGCAAGGTAAAATGCCAGACCGCTGGTGGGCATGAGGGCGCTTCGCCTGGCCTCAAAGCCAAGGGAAGGCGCCTTTTGTTTGCCTGCCGGCAGGAGGAGCCGCGATGTCCGAGTCAGAAACCGCGTTCACCGGCAGTAAAGAGCCGGTCTTGCTCGAGGTGGAAGAGAGCGCCCGTGGCAATATTCAGGCCGACGTGGTGCGGATGACGCAGAGCGCGGCTGGTAAGATCGACAGCGAGACGGTTCATCTGGAACAATCCGCCGCGCAAGCGATTAACGCCGTCAACGCGGACTTGAGCCAGAGCGCGGCGATGCAGGTGAACGCCGAAAACGCCATCGTGCGAGACAGCATCCTGACCGTAGCCCGAACGGGCGCGCTCTCGGTTGAAGATAGCGCGGTGGGCGTGGTCATGGCTCAAGGCGCGCACTTGCAAAACTCGGCGGCTGGAGTCGTCGTGAGCCAGCGTGTGGACACCCACAACACGCGCACCCTGGTGCTCATCGGGCGGCAGATCCACGGCGATGTGGAAACGGTGCTGGATCCGCGCGGCGCGTTGCTGCTGGGGCTGGGCCTGGGCGCTGCCGCTGGAATTGTGTCATTTTTGCTAGGACTGATCCGCCGGACAGACCGGCACAAGTCATTCAGGGAGTAGAACAGCATGGACAAGATTGAACTCTTCGCCGCGCCGCGCAAGGTGATTGGCAAGCAAGTCAAGGCGCTGCGCCGGGCTGGGCTGGTGCCGGCGAATCTCTATGGCCGCTCCGTGGAACCGGTCTCGCTTCAGATTGACGCCAAGACGCTCAAGCGTGTGCTGATGCAGGCGGGGCAGAGCCGCCTCATCACGCTCAACGTGCAAGGCCGCGAGCCGGTGCAGGCGCTGGCCCGCGAAATCCAGCGCGAGCCGATCACAGGCAGTCTGTATCACGTGGACTTGTTTGCCGTCTCGATGACCGAGCGGATCAAGTTGGATGTCCGCATCGTCCTGGTGGGCGAATCTCCGGCGGTGCAGCGTGGCGAGGGTGTGCTGGTTCACGCGCTCAACATAGTCCAGATCGAATGTCTGCCCGGCGACCTGATTGACTCGATCCGCCTGGACATTTCCGGGCTGGACAAAGTGGATGCGCATTATGCCGTCAAAGATCTGCCCGTGTCGGCCGGCGTTCAAATCCTGGCCGATCCGGACGAGACTGTCGTGCGCGTGACGCCGGTCCGTGAAGAAAAGGCCGAAGAGGTGGTTGTGCCGACGGGCGAAGCGGCGGCGGAAGTCGAAGTGATTGAGAAGGGCAAGAAGGAAGAAGAACAAGTACCGGAAGAGTAAGCCAGGTCGCTGCCTGGCAACCAGGGGCGCGCATTTTGAAAGGGCAGATAGAGCCATGAATCTCGTGCAATCCATTCAGAACCAACAACTCAAGGACAAAACGCCAGAGCTTCAATCGGGCGATACCGTTCGTGTCCACACCCGCATTGTGGAAGGCGACCGCGAGCGCGTGCAGGTGTTTCAGGGCACCGTCATCCGCCTGCGGGGGGGCAACGTCAACGCCAACTTTACCGTTCGCCGCATCGCGTCTGACGGCATCGGCGTGGAGCGCACCTTCCTGCTGCATTCGCCGCGCGTGGAAAAAGTCGAAGTCGTCCGCCATGCGCGAGTGCGCCGCGCGCAGCTCTACTATCTCCGTGGCCGCACCGGTAAGGCTGCGCGCTTGAAGGCGCGCCGCGACGAGCGGCCCACCAAGGCAGCCGTTCAGGACTAGGTTTGCACGTTCTATCATTCTGAGCGGAGAATCCGTTCCGCGCAAGGGAGGTACCCTTCGCTGTGCTCAGAGCTTGCCCTGAACCTTGTCCTGAGCAAAGCGAAGGAGCAGTGAAGGGGTGACAAGTCATCTTGAGGCGCAGGCATCTCACCTGCGCCTTTTGCATTTGTGCGCAGTTTGGTCTAGAATCAATACATCAGAAAAAGATACCGAGGAGGCTGCCATGCAAATCGGAATCATTGGACTACCCAACTCGGGCAAGACGACCGTCTTTAACGCGCTGACCGGCCAGGCCCGTCCGACGTCGGCGGTCACGGCGACCAAGCTTGAAATCAGCACCGGCACGGTAGATGTGCCCGACCCGCGCGTGGATCGGCTGGCCGAAATTTTCAAGCCGCGCAAAAAGGTGTACGCCAAAGTCACCTACGCCGACATCGCCGGACTGGAGAAAGGCGTGGGGCGCAGTGGACTGTCTGGCCCGCTCCGCAACCAGATCAGCCAGATGGATGCATTCCTGCACGCCGTGCGCGCGTTTGAAGACCCGCTGGTGCCTCACGTCGAAGGCGGCCTCAATCCCCAGCGCGACATTTCGATTCTCGACACCGAGTTCATCCTGTCCGACCTGGTTGCTATCGAAAAGCGGCTGGAGCGATTAGAGAGCGATTTGAAGCGCACCGGCAAAGAGCGCGAGTCCGCGCTCAAGGAACAAGTGTTGCTCCTGCGCCTCAAGGCGTCGCTCGAAGCGGAAAAGCCTATCCGCGATCTAGATCTGACTCACGAGGAAGAGCTTGCTCTGCGGAGCTTTGGCTTTCTCTCACAAAAGCCTGTGCTGATTTTGGTCAACACGGGCGACGATGCGCGCGACGCGCAAGAGTATGCCACGTACGAGCATCGCCACTCGGCGGTGGCCGTGCTGCAAGGCAAGCTGGAAATGGAAATTGCGCAAATGCCGCCGCAAGACGCCGAGGTGTTCCTGAAGGATTTTGGCATCGCCGAGCCAGGCCGCCTGCGCGTCATTCGCCTCAGCTACGATTTGCTGGGCCTGCACTCGTTCCTCACGGTAGGTGAAGACGAGTGCCGCGCGTGGACGCTGCGGCGCGGCGCGACGGCGGTAGAAGCCGCCGGGACGGTTCACACCGATCTGGCCAAGGGCTTTATCCGCGCCGAGGTATTCGCCTACGCTGACTTGATCGAACTGGGCAGCGAGTCGGCGGTCAAGTCCGCCGGCAAGTTCAAGCTTGAAGGCAAAGAGTATATCGTCAAAGACGGGGACGTTCTGAATATCCGGTTCAGTCAATAGCATCCAGCCCGGATGCTATTGCGCAAAACTCGGCCCCCGGCCTCAAACCTGCCGGGGGCTATTGGTTAGATTGCCCCTGAGATTCATGCAAGTCGTTCGAGGATTTCTGCCGCGTCTCTGACCAGCCTGGAGCACACAAGAGTGTTGAGCCCCTTTTCCCGAAAGAGTTGCATCCCTTCGGGAGTGCCGATGTCGCAACCCAGCAAGTCGCGGCAGAGCAGCGACGTGTTGCGCGCGCGGAACTGGTCCACAAATTGCCTGACCAGCGCGTAGGTCTTTTCTTTGGTCGCTTTGTCTTCTGCGGCGATGTGCCCATGTTTTAGCCCGATGACCATCAGAGCGCCGCTCACTGCGCCGCAGGTCTGGCCCATTCGCGCCATGCCGCCGCCAAAGGCTGCGGCCAACCGCAGAGCGGTTGGCCGATCCAGGCCCAGGCCGGGAGCAAAAGCTGAAAGCACAGCTTGCGAACAACTGAGACCTGCCTTGAAAGAAGCGACGGCAATTTCGACGTTGCTCATGGATGCCCTTTCACTGGACGAGTCTTGCCAGCACCAGGTAGGCAGCCAGCCCGGCCATGCCGGCGACGAACAAGGCCGTCAGCAGCGCAGAGGAAAAAGCCAACAGCCGCTGGCGGCCCTGTATCACGTCGGCCAGCGGCATCGAGCGGGCCAACACGAGCACGCCGACGAGCGCGGCCACGATGAACGTTCCCAGACAAACCAGCATGGCTTTCCGCTTGTTATCCGGAGTGAAGTGAAGGATCTTTGCCCAAGACGGCAGAGATTCATCACCCCGCTCGGAATGGCATTACTGTTGCACCCACCGCGCTTGTGCGGCGGCCACGCCCGCGCCGGTTTTGACGCCCAGACCCTGCTCGATGGCCGAGAGCGTCCGCAACAGCTCGCCGATGCCGTCCACGCCCATGTGGCCCACGCGGAACGACTTGGCCGCAATCGCCGGGTGCAGGCCGCCTGCCACGACGACGCCCGCCGCGCTGATGCGCCCAAGGAGTGTCGAATCTACACCCTCCGGGTAGTACATCGTCGTCAGCGTCACGGCACGCACACTCTCGTTGACCGGGACCTGGCGGATGCCCAGCGCTTCCACGCCGGCCTTGAACGCCGCTGAAAGTCTTGTGTGACGCGCCCAGCGCGCCTCCATCCCCTCAGCGTTGATATGCTTGACGCTCTCATTCAGTGCCGTGACGAGGCTCACCGCAGGAGTGGCAAAGTACGCGGGCTTGCGAGCCTGATAGGCCTGCATGATGGGCAGCCACAGCGTCCAATCGGCATAGTAGCTGGCGACCGGCGTTTTGCGCGCTTGGAACGTTTCGAGTGCGCGAGGCCGGGCCGTCACCAGTGCCAGCCCGGGCGGAACGGCCAGCGCTTTTTGCGACGCCGTGAGGCACACGTCCACGTCCCATTCGGCCTGGCGGAACTCTTGCCCGCCCACAGCGCACACGCCGTCCACGACGATGAGCGCGCCATGCTTGCGTGCCAGCGCAGCCAGTTCCCTGACCGGGGCCAGCACGCCCGTCGAGGTGTCCACGTGCGTTACCGTCAAAACTTTAGCGCCGTGCGCGAGTGCAGCTTCGACCTCGGCCAGGTCTGGAACATGACCCGCCTGGGCGTGGACCATGTCCACTTGCGCGCCGTGGCGACGCAGAATGTCGGCCATGCGCGCGGAAAAGTAGCCCGTCTCCACGACGACGGCGCGGTCGCCCGGCTCGACGATGTTGGCTACAGCTATCTCCATGGCCAGCGTCCCACTGCCGGCGATGACGAAGGGCTGGCCATCGGGCGCAGCAAAGACATCGCGCAGGCCGTCGAGGCACGCGCCGAATGTCTCGACAAAGCCTGGGCTGGTGTGACCCACCACCGGGCGGGCCATCGCCTCCAGCACCTGGCTGTCCACTTCGACCGGGCCGGGGATCATTAAGAGTGATCTTGTCATGTTTGCCTCCTGTGACGATGCGCGCTGCGCAAGCAGGCAGTACGCATTACGTACGTTGCGCTTCGACAATCTCGGTATAGATTTCCATGGCCGTGTGTTCGCCGCGCGAGTCGGTTACCAGCGCCAGGGCGCGGCGCAAGTCGCCGGACAAATCTTCGCGGGTGGCTTGTGCGACCAAGCTGGTCACGCACGCGGCGTGCGCCACGGCGATGCGCATTTCCGTCGAGTTGAACTCGGTTTCAGAGAACGCATAGCGGTCGAACATAGCCAGGCGATGAGCCTGGGCGCGCAGCAATGTCAGCATACGCTCTTCGGCAGAACGCGCCAGCGCGCGCTCCCCCAGTCCAGTCAGGTACAGCAGGTCCATCGTGCGATTGGTCAACACGTCAACATAGCCATCGCGCAAGGTCCAGGGATCAAGGCCGGCGGCGCGAGCTTCGCGCTCGTAGATAGCGTCGGCAGCCTCGGCCACGTGGCCCAGCGCGGCGCGCAGTAGAGCTTTCCAGGCAGACTGCCCCGGTTCCAGGCTATCCTCGCCGTCGGCGCGCCACGACGACGAGCCGGGCAGGCTGGCCTTAATTTCCGGCGGGTGGTCGCGCATAAAGCCGTCCAGCGGCACAACCTGGTAACCCGCGTTCAAAGCTTCTTGCTGCAAGAGATAGCGCGCAAACATCTCTTCGCCAGAGTGGTGATGCCCATAGGTCTCGCCGTCGGTGGCGATGAGGAGCAGGCCATCGTCCGGGTGAGGCGCCAGGTAGCGCGCGGCGAACATGCCGGCCCCGCCCAGCCAATTCAACTCGAATGCGACTTTGTTGGAGAGCACGTGATCCCGCGCAAAGACGGCCAGATCGCGCCCACTTTTCAGCTTGATGCGATATGGGCCGGCCCCACACGCACGTGCGGTCCGAATCTGCTCTGACGAAAGCAGGGTGAACTCGGCGCCGCATTCAGCCAGCACGTCGAGCGCTTCGTCATCCACTGCCATGTCCGGCAGCCAAAAGCCAACGGCCCGGCGGCCAAAATGCGCTTCGAACGCCTTCAGCCCCCATTTCACCTGTGTTACTTTGTCGCGGCGCGAAAGGAGCGGCAGGACGACGTGATGAAAAGTCGTCGCAAGGGCGTTGCCCCGGTCGGCGGAAATGATGCGGCTGTAGGTTGTCGTGTCGTGAGTTTCCAAGTATCCCAACAGCGCGGGCGCAAAATCAAAGCTCATCAGGTTGAAATTGCCCAACACGGCGTTGGGGAGATAACAATCGGCGGTGACTTGCTCGTAACGATTGTGGAACGGAGCTGCGTCGGCGTCACGTATCACCTGGCCTGTGAAGGGATCTTGACGCGGAGGCAGACTGAAATGACCGTGAACGCAGAGGTATTTCAAGGCAATCTCAAATCTCAAACACCTGCACTTGCAACAAGCGCCAGCGCAGGTAAGTGTGTCAACTCTAAGGTCCCGTGCCCGATTTGAAATCTGTCATTTGATTAACCCATTGGCCCGGGCCGAAGCGAGGGTGGCCTCGTAAAGGTCTGCGCCTGTCACGCCGACACGCGGGCTGGAGGCGACTGACAGGTCCCGGCGAAAGCCGTGCGAGAGGTCTTCGCCGGTTGCCTCTTTGACCAACTGTATGGCGCGGGCGGCGTTCGCGATGGCATAACGCGGCTCAACGCGCGTCAGCTCTCCGAAAAAGACGGCGCAACTCGCGTACATGCGCTGACGATGGAACTCGGCCCGCAAGAGTTTCAGTATTCTTTCGGCGTCTACAGTGGGGAGGTCACTCAGGCCTTGCGATGTCAGGAACGTCAGACCATCCATCTGGCCCGTCACGACGCTGATGTACGCATCGCGCAGTGCCCAGGGCTTGACGCTAACAGCGCCCACTTCTGTCGTATAGACCAGGTCCATCTCACCGGAGAGATTGTCGAGCGCCCGGCGCAGCGCGCCCTTCCAGCGGCTGTCGCCCGGCGTGCAATCGCAGCCGGTAACCCAGCGCGCCACGCCGTGCTCGCAGCTCCACGACGTCATCTCGCGGATTTCAATCTCGACCAGCGGCGGGTGATCGGCCAGATACCTGGCCAGCGTGGTGACCTGCAAGCCGGTTGAGGGCGCATCACGCACGACAAGGTCTTGGAGAAATTTGACGCCGTTACGATGGTGATGCCCGAATGTCTCGCCGTCGGTGGCGACGAGCGTCAGCCCGGGTCCGCGCGGAGCCAACGCCTGCCATGCCCATGCCCTTGGGCCGGAAAAGTGTTCCATGTCGAACGAGATTTGGTTGGATAGGAACCGGTCGCGCACGAAAACAGCGATGCTCCGCCCGGCGCTGAGCGGGACGCGGTATGGCCCGGCGCGTCCGCCTGTGTCGCCTTGCACCTGCTCGTCAGACAGAATCGTATAACTCAGCCCGGCCCCGGCCAGCGCTTCGAGCGTCTCGTAATCCACGGCCATTTCCGGCAGCCACATACCCTCCGGCTTACGCCCGAACCGATATTCAAAGCTGGCGATACCCCAGGCCACCTGCGCGATTTTGTCGCGCCGCCGCGCCAGCGGCAGGATGGTGTGATGCGCGCTCTGGGCCAGGGCGTTGCCTGCGCCGAAACGCTCGACGTTGGCCCGGTCGGATTGGATGATCCGTTGCCAGGTGTCCACAGCCCAAGCCGACATCCACGCGGCCAGCGTCGGCCCGAGGTTAAAGCTGATGTGCTCGAAATTGCCTTCGGCCGCGTTGGGCTGATAACATTCGGCGGTGATCTTTTCGTTGAAATCATGAAACGGCTCGGCGCCCACTTCGCGCGGGATCTTGCCGGTGAAAGGCTCCTCGCGCGGCGGTTGGTAGAAATGGCCGTGGATGGAAAGGAAGCGGTCGTTCACAGCAATCTGAATCGCAGTGCAACTTGCCATGTCGCGCCAGGCTCAAGCGCCAGCGGCCAGTGGCAGGTGACGGAGGTGCCCTGGTAAATACGCTCGAACCCGGCTTCGGAATTGGAGATGGTCTCGATAGGGAACTGCCACCAGGTGGCTGCCTGGTCGGTCGTGAGAATTACGCGCCCGTACCATTCGTGAACGAGGCCAACTTCGCTCGCGGTCCTGGCAACGTGCAAAACGTTAAGGCGCGTCAGGTCGCCGCCGGGCCAGACGGAATACGCCTGCGGCCCGTCGCCTCCGGCGATGCCCCAGTTGGTCTCTATGCCAAAA
>CAYGWJ010000093.1:0-19901 GCA_964353405.1 uncultured Anaerolineae bacterium | reverse complement strand
CCGCGACGGCGGCGGCGATCAAGAGCGGCTATACCGGCCTCGTGATTGACCAGCAGCCGTGGCTGCAGGGGTATCTCCCCATCCTGAATATCTGCCTGACCAAGGTCTATGGCTTCTCTGGCCTGGCCATCAATACCGGCGCGGGCTTTGTGGACAAGAGCAACGTTGACTTTGTCGCGCCGCTGGCAGAGAAGAATATCCGCTAAGTCCCTAGACCTTCAAGGCGCTCCACGCAAAACCTTCAAGGTCTGATCAGGAACGCATGCGGCGCGGGACGCAACATCCCGCGCCGCATAGAACCAGGAGGTGGTTGGGTGGATTATGTACTCCAACTCAAGAATGTCTCCAAGACATTCGGTGAGGTATCTGCGCTTCACAACGTGGACTTTCAGGTCGGGACCAACGAGATTGTGGGGTTGCTCGGCGACAACGGCGCGGGCAAGTCCACGCTGGTCAAGATCATTACCGGCTACCACCAACCGGACCCTGGCGGCGAAATCTATTGGAAGAATAAAAAGATTGATCACTTGTCCGTCGCCAGGGCGCGCGATCTGGGCGTCGAGGTCGTGTATCAGGAAAGGGCCTTGGCCGACCTGCAATCCTTGTGGCGCAATATCTTTATGGGTCGCGAGCTTTCCAACCGTTGGGGGCTGCTCGACATCAACGCGATGAGAAACGAAACCCAAAAGCTGATGAATACCGCCATGGGCTTTACCTCATCGGCGGTCACGCCCGAGTCCACCGTCGGGACTTTTTCCGGCGGCGAGCGCCAGGGCGTTGCGATCACACGCGCGCTCTATTTCGAGGCCGAGCTGATTATTCTCGACGAACCGACGATGGGCCTGTCACTGACCGAGACCAAGAAATGCCTGGATTTCGTCACCGGGATCAAGCAGGCGGGCAAGTCCGCCGTTTTTATTGATCACAACATCGTCCACGTCTATCCCGTCGCAGACCGCATTGTGGTGCTCGACCGTGGCACCGTCGCAGGCCAGTTTATGAAGGGTGAGCTGACGTTCGACGAGCTGATTGACCGGCTGACTCATCTCGCCCGGACAGGAAGCCTTGAGATCAGCAACCAAACGGCTGGATGATAAGGGAGGCAAGTCAAATGAATTCCGTAGCTGAAGCAAGGCCGCTCTCACCCACTGCGCAGAGAGGCAGATTTGCAAGACTGTTGCGCAAGTACGCTCTACAGATCGCCATCGTCTTTGTCGCCTTGCTCATCTGGGCGTTTTTCTTTTGGCGGTCCCCCCGGACCTTTGGGGCCTACGATATCTACAATTCCCTCATGTCCACAACGCCCTTCTTTGCCCTGATGGCGATTCCCTTGACGCTCGTCGTCATCGCCAAGGAAATTGACCTGTCCTTCGGTTCCGTTATGGCGTGGGGCATGGCGGCCTTTGATGTGGTGTTCTTGCTGTTCAGCACAACGAATCCCCAACTGGGCGTCTATCTGGGCTTTATCGCCTGCCTCCTGGCCGGATTGTTCGCAGGCTGGTTGAATGGCGTCATCGTCGTCAAGCTCGGCATCCCCTCGCTGGTTGCAACGATCGGAACGCAGTTCTTGTGGCGGGGCGTGGTGATGGTGGTGACGAACGGTCAAGGACTGGGCATGACGCCGGTTAGACAAACCATCCTGTACCCTCTACTGGTCGGCAGGATCGGCGGCGTGCTGCCGATGCAATTTATCTGGATGATTATCATTGCCATCGTCGTGTGGTTCTTTTTGAACCACCACAAGTTCGGCGCGCACGTCTATCTCGTCGGCGACAACGTGGATAGCGCCCGGCTGATGGGCGTGGACGTGGACCGCACCAAGATACTGACCTTTGCCATCGTCGGCGTGACGGCTGCCTTTGCGGGTTTTGTCGTCAGCGAAGAAGTTCTCTTCCTGTGGCCCACCTTGGGCGAAGGCTATTTATTGAACACGCTGGCTTCCGTGTTCCTGGGCGGCACATCGGTCTTTGGCGGGACAGGCACCATCTTTGGGACATTCGTCGCCGCCTTTATCATCGCCATCATCAATCCTGGCATCGTCGCTGCCGGCTGGCTGGCCTATTGGACCCAGCTCATCTATGGCTTGATCATTGTCGTCTCCGTTGCGCTGCAAGCGGTTCTGCGCAGACGGTTGGCCTAAGGTAGAGACGTTCCATGGAACGTCTCTACGCGGAGAGAAACATGACGCCACGCGAGCGAGTCTTGCTGGCTCTCAACCATAAAGAGCCAGATCGCATTCCGATTGACCTGGGCGGGACGATCGTCTCGTCCATTGCCAAGAGCAGCTACATCACGCTCAAACAGTATCTGGGGCTGCCGCTCGAAGAAATCAAGATGCTGGACCATGTCCAGCAGTTGCCCTATGTGGACCAAGCGCTGATGGAACGCTTTGGCGTAGACTTGCGGATGGTGCAACTTCCAGCCGCCACGACCACCGGCGTGAACATTTTTGAGGAAGGCGATTATTACGCCTTCATTGATCGCTGGGGCTCCAAGCTGCACATGCCCAAGCAGAACGGCTTTTACTTTGACTGGGTCGAGTTCCCGATCCAAGAGCCGACGATGGAGGCGCTCGACAATTACAACTGGCCGCGCCCTGATCCGGTCGAGGTCAACATCAAGCTGGCCGAGCAAGCCAAGTACTTGTATGAGAACACGGACTATGCGCTCGTGGGCAGCGCCGTCATCGGCGGCGGCCTCTTTGAGCAGCCCGCCCGCACGATGGGCCTGCCGAATTTCCTGATGGCGCTCGTCAGCGAACCGGCCTTTGCAGACCGGATGATGGACAAGATCACCGACATCTACATCGAGTCGTGTAACAGTTATCTCGATCACGTCGGCAAATATCTCCACGTGTTCACGTTCTGGGATGACGTGGCCGGTCAGAACGGCTGGCTCATCAAGCCGGACCTTTACCGCAAGCGGATCAAGCCCAAGCAGCGCCGGCTGGTGGAAGCGATCAAGAAAAAGACGGATGCCAGGCTGTTTTATCACAGTTGTGGAGCTACACGCGATCTGATTCCTGACCTGATTGACCTGGGCTTTGACATTCTCAACCCGGTCCAAGTTTCGGCCATGGGCATGGACACAAAAAAGCTCAAGCAAGACTTTGGCCGCGACATCACCTTCTGGGGCGGCGGAGTGGACACTCAACACGTGTTGCCCTTCGGCAAGCCGCAAAAAGTCGTGGACGAAGTCAAGCGGCGCATTGACGACCTGGCCCCCGGCGGCGGATTTATTTTTGCCGCCGTTCACAACATCCAGGCGCTTGTCCCGCCGGAAAACATTGTCGCCGCTTTTGATACCGCGCTCGAATACGGGCGCTACTAGACTTTAAATATCAAATCTCAAATTTCAAATGGGCGTAGCCGAACCCTGACTCGATTTGTCACCCTTCGCTTCGCTCAGGGTGACAAACAAACCTGAAAATGAGCATTGTGACAGTGCTTAGTGGCCCTACATGAAGGTCAGGAGATGGAGAACGATCCCGGCTTATGAAACACCGCGACCGAGTCCTCACTGCGCTCAACCGAGAATCGCCCGACCGCTGCCCGATGCAGGTGAGCTTTACGCCCGAGTTCGCCGACCGGCTGCGCGCCGATTTGCAGCTCAAAGGCCAAAAGGTGCACAACCCGCATGGCGGCGGCAACACCTACGCGCTGGAAACGGCGCTCGACGAAGACATGCTGTTGACTTCGGTGGGTTGGGCCAATTCGTACTATCAATCCAGCGAGCCTTACGCCGATGAATGGGGCATCGCGTGGCAGGCGCAACCTTACGAGACCCCGTTCGGCGTCGGCTATTACACCGAGATGGTCAGTCATCCGCTGGCCAATGAAAAAGCGATTGCAGGTTACACCGGCCCCGATCCGAATCGTCCCGAACTCTATGCCGAAGCCGAGCGCGTGATCCGCGAGTTCAAGGACGAATACTGGATCGTCGGCGTGACGGTGACGACGATCTTTGAAACGGCCTGGGCGCTGCGCGGCTATGAACAGATGTTGATGGATTTTGTGCAAGATCCCGACCTGGCCGAGCATATCCTAAACATTCCGTACCAGTATCACTTGACCGCAGCCCAAAAGCTCGTGCAGATGGGTGTGGACATGATCTGGACGGGCGATGACGTGGGGATGCAAACGGGCATGTTGATGTCGCCCAAGCTTTGGCGCAAATTCCTCAAATCCAAGATGGCGAACTTGATTGCCTCGCTCAAGGCGATTAATCCGCAAGTCAAGGTGGCGTATCATTCCGATGGCAATATCTCGGCTATCATTCCTGACCTGATCGAAATCGGCCTCGACGTGCTCAACCCGATTCAGCCCGCGTGCATGAACCCGGCAGAACTGGTACAGAAATACGGTGACAAGCTGTGCTTCTGGGGTTCGATGGATGAGCAGTACACGCTGCCATTCGGCAAGACAGACCAAGTCCGGAATGAAGTGCTCACGCGGCTCAGGACCATCGGCAAGAATGGCGGACTCATCCTCGGGCCGACGCACCACGTCCAGCTCGATACGCCGATGGAGAATTTCTGGGCGATGGTCAACACCATCACCCAAACGCCTTATGTTTCACTCGATTAACCTCGCCGGAGGACAGTATGACAAATCACAAAACGGTCTTTGCACTCTTTTTCGGCAACCGAGGCTTTTTCCCGGCCTCACTCATCGCCTCGGCGCGCCAAGAGATGTCAAGTGTTCTGAAAACATTGGGGCACGACGTCCTGATGCTGGATGCAGATGCCACTCGCCACGGTGCGGTCGAGACCCCGCGCGAAGGACAAGTGTACGCCAACTTTCTTCGAGAGAACCGAGGCAAGTTTGGCGGCGTCATCCTATCCCTGCCGAACTTTGGCGACGAGACGGGCGCCGTGGCCGCGCTCAAAGACGCCGGTGTGCCGATTTTGATCCAGGCCTATCCCGACGAACTTGACCGGATGTCGCCTGCCACGCGGCGCGATTCGTTCTGCGGCAAGATTTCGATCATGGATGTGTTCCGGCAATATGGCGTCAAGTTCACCGCGCTCAAGCCTCACACCGTCAAGCCTTCGAGCGACCGCTTCCGTGCCAACGTGGACGAGTTCGACCGCATCTGCCGTGTGGTCAACGGCCTGGACGGCATGACCGTCGGCGCGATCGGCGCGCGCACCACGCCCTTCAAGACCGTCCGCATTGACGAGGTCACTCTTCAACGTTATGGCATCACCGTCGAAACATTCGATCTTGCGGATATCTTTGCGCGGATGAGGGCGGTTCAACCTGGCGAAGATGTTTACAAGGCCAAGCTGGAAATGATGACGGGCTATGCCTCCTGGGAAGGCGTGCCAAACGAAGCGTTTGATAAAATCATCCGGCTGGGCGTGACACTGGACAAGCTGGTGGACGAGTGTCAATTGGACGCGCTG
Organism: uncultured Anaerolineae bacterium; assembly: GCA_964353405.1. Lineage (GTDB taxonomy): Bacteria > Chloroflexota > Anaerolineae > Fen-1058 > Fen-1058 > JBGLNJ01. Next base: position 14,494 of record CAYGWJ010000093.1, on the reverse strand, counting down.
GCGGTGCGTTGCTGGACCGAGATGCAGACCCAACTGGGCATCTCGCCGTGTGTGTTGATGGGCGCGTTGAACGACGGCGGCGTCGCGTCTGCGTGTGAGGTGGACGTGGGCAACGCAGTCGCCATGCGCGCGCTGAGCCTGGCCTCGTACGAACCGGCGGCCTGCCTGGACTGGAACAACAACTATGCCGACGACGACGATAAGTGTATCTTGTTTCACTGCGGGCCGGTGCCGGCCAGCATGATGGCGGGCCAGGGCCACATCAGCGATCACGCGATTCTGGCGAATGCTGTGGGGAAAGGCAATGGCTATGGCTGCAACGTCGGGCGTATCGCGCCGATGGACTTTACCTTCGGCAGCTTGATGACGGAGGAGGGCAAGCTCAAGATGTACCTGGGCGAGGGCAAGTTCACGAGCGATCCAATTGCCGATGACTTTTTCGGCTGCGCCGGCGTCGCGCAAGTCGCCCATCTTCAAGAGGTATTGCTGCACATCGGCATGCAGGGGCACCGTCATCACGTGAGCGTGACGCCAGGTTGGGTGAAAGCGCCGGCGCGCGAGGCGCTGGGGCATTACCTCGGCTTTGATATCGCGTTGCCACAGGAGTGATTTCTTGTGCAAAACGTAGCAGACATCATAAGCAATGCGCGCCGACTCGGCGTGGCGATTCCGGCCTTTAATGTGCCCTACCTGCCTATGATCGAGCCAGTGGTGCGGGCCGTGGTAGATCGGGACTCGTTCGCGCTGGTAGATACGGCGCGGCCGGAATGGATCAAGTTCGAAAGCAAGGGCCCGGCGGCCGTGGCGCTCGAGTTTTCCAGATGGAGCAAGCCCGAGCATGTCCGGCTGCATCTCGATCACGTTCCAGTGATTGACGAAGACAACCGGCGAGTAGATTATGTCCCGATCTTTAGAGAGGCGCTTGCCCTTGGCTACGAGTCGGTCATGGTGGACGGGTCACGCCTGAGCCTCGAGGACAACATGAAGGCCACGCGGCAAGTCGTCGAGCTGGCGCACGCCGTCGGCGTCCCGGTCGAAGCCGAGCTGGGCGCCGTGATGGGGCATGAAGCCGGGCCGCTGCCGCCCTACGAGGAACTGTATGCGTCGGGCCTGGGCTTTACCGATGTCGGGGAAGCCAGGCGCTTTGTGCAAGAAACCGGTTGCGACTGGCTCTCGGTCGCCATCGGCAACATCCACGGCGCGATTGCGGTTGGCAAGAAGGATCAGAGAAAAGTCGAGGCCCGCTTGAATCTCGATCGGTTGGAGCAGTTGAGCACGGCGACCGGTATACCCCTTGTCCTGCACGGCGGTTCAGGCGTCAGGCAAGAATATGTGCTCGGCGCGATGAAAAAGGGTATCGCCAAGATCAACGTGGCTACCGAAATCCGACAGCCCTACGAAGTGACACTCAAAGAAACCGGCAGCGTGGTCAAGGCGCAACAGGCCGTGTATGACCGCACCGTGTGGGTTCTGCGCGATTACCTGGGCATCGCGGGAATCCGAAAGCAGGTAGCGTAGGGGCAACCCATGTGGCGTAGGGGCAACCCACGTGGCGTAGGGGCAACCCACGTGGCGTAGGGGCAACCCTGGGTGGTTGCCCTCGACTGGGTCACGCACGGAGAACTCCATGAGCTTGCTCGGCATTGACGTGGGCACCACCGGCTGCAAGGCCGCGGTGTTTTCTGAAGTGGGGCGCTTGATCGCATCCGCGTATGAAGAGTACGACATGCACAGGCCGCAGCCCGGCTGGGCCGAGCTCGATTCGGGGCAAGTCTGGGAGCAGATCAAGCGGACGATTCGCCAGGCGGTCTCTGAAGCGAAGAGCGATCCCGTCAGGGCGCTGGCTGTTTCGTCTTTGGGCGAGGCGGCCGTCCCGGTCACACGCGACCGGCAAGTGCTTGGCCCTTCCATTCTGAATTTCGATGTGCGTGGAGCCGAGTATGTTGAGAGCTTGCACAGCGCGTTGGACGACGAGCGGCTCTACCGCATCAACGGCAACACGTTCGGCAATCACTATGGGCTGACCAAGCTCAAGTGGATCAAAGAACATCAGCCTGAGCTTTACCAGCGGGCTGACTTGTTTCTGTTGTGGGAAAGCTTTGTCACGTTCATGTTGGGCGCTGAACCTGTCGTGGACTATTCGCTCGCGAACCGGACGCTGCTGTTTGATCTTGATCGCGGCGATTGGTCGGAGCAGCTATTGGCGTGGGCCGGGCTGGATCGCGCCAAGCTGCCTGCCACGGCTCCTTCCGGGACTGTCATCGGTGCGGTCTCTGGACAGGTGGCAGATGAGTTGGGCCTGCCCGCCAACGTCGCCATCGTGACCGGCGCACACGACCAGTGTGCCAATGCTGTGGGGTGCGGCGTGATTCAGCCGGGCCGCGCTGCGTACGGCCTGGGCACCTTTATCTGTGTGACGCCGGTGTTTGACCGGCGCCCCGAACCGGGCATGATGATCGAGCGAGGACTGAACACGGAACACCATGCCGCGCCGGGGCGTTACGTGTCTTTCATCTACAACCAGGGTGGGTCTATCCTCAAGTGGTACCGAGACACGTTTGCGGCCGTCGAGCGCCGCGAGGCGCAGCAGGCCGGTCGCGATATTTACGCCGACTTGATTGCCGAGATACCGCGCGGGCCGAGCAGCGTGATCGCCCTGCCGCATTGGTCAACGATGGGACCGCCGCACTTTATCTCGGACTCGTGCGGAGTGTTGGCGGGACTGCGGCTAGAGACCACGCGGGGCGACATTCTGAAAAGCATTTTGGAAGGGGTCATGTTCGACTTGCGCGAGTGCCTTGAATCGCTCCCGGCGACCGGCATCGAGGTCGCCGATTTCCGCGCCGTGGGCGGCGGCAGCAAGTCTGATGTGTGGCTTCAAATCTGCGCCGACATCATGGGGCTGCCCTTCGTCCGGCCCAAGATCGCCGAGGCGGGCGTCTTGGGCGCAGCCATCATCGCCGGAACCGGCAGCGGCCTCTTTGCCTCGATGGAAGCCGGCGCAGACATGATGGTGCAGTTGGATCGGACCTTCTGGCCCGACCCGCAGATGCAGCAACTCTATGCTGGCCGGTTCGACAAGTATAGGCGATTGTGGCCGCTCCTGGGGGACTATATGCGCGAGTTAGCATCGTCCCGCTGACGTGTAGCGTTCGATTGTGGAGCACCCGACAACATTTGGGAGAAAGAGTATGAAACGTTCAGAGATCAATGCCATTATGCGTGATGCAGAAGCTTTTGTCAGGCGGCAAGGCTTTTACCTGCCGCCCTTCGCCTACTGGACTCTCAACGAGTGGGCAACCAAAGGCGAAGAGGTCCGTGAGATCATAGACCGCCAGTTGGGCTGGGACATTACCGACTTTGGATTGGGCGACTATGCCCACACGGGCCTGTTTATTTTCACGATACGCAACGGCGACCCGGAAAATCTGGAAAAGGGCGGTGGTAAGCTTTACGCCGAAAAGATACTTGTCTCGGACATAAATCAGGTAACCCCCATGCACTTTCACTGGCGCAAGGTGGAAGACATTATCAACCGGGGCGGCGGCAAATTGACGATCCAGGTCTACAACTCGACCGAGGCTGATCGCCTGGCTGATACGGATGTCACGGTGAGCCTGGATGGGGTCAAGCGTATAGTCAAGGCTGGGGACACGGTTGTGCTACATCCCGGCGAAAGTATCACCTTACCGAGCCGCCAGTATCACAAGTTCTGGGCCGTTGAAGGCCGCGTCCTGATCGGTGAAGTTTCACTGGTCAATGACGACAACATGGACAACCGGTTCTACGAACCGGTGGGACGCTTCCCTGAGATTGAAGAGGATGAGCCGCCTTTGTATTTGCTGTGCACGGACTATTCTCAATACTACAAGCCTGTCAAATGAGGCTCAGTGCCCGGCGGGCAGCCGCCTTCATAGGCAGCCTGCCGTGGCCGCGCCGGCCCGCCTGCATGGCTGCATCATCCGGCACACTTGAGAGCACCGTGGACGACTGATAAACCTGGCACTGTCGTTGCCGGGCAGCTCTGCACCATTGGTCTAACTTGAAAGATTACGTGCGATGAGAGGTGTAAGTGAAAACCATTCTTTGCTACGGCGACTCGAATACCTGGGGATTCAACCCAGTGACCCAGGATCGTTATTCCATCACGGAGCGCTGGACGGGCGTGCTCGCCCAAGAACTCGGCGCGGGATTTCGCGTCGTCGAAGAAGGCTTGAACGGCAGAACTACCCTCTGGGATGACCCGATTGAAGAGTGGCGCAACGGCAAGACGTATCTTTTGCCGTGCCTGTGGTCTCACAAGCCGATTGACCTGGTCACCCTCATGCTGGGCACGAACGATTTAAAAGAGCGCTTTTCCGTCTCAGCTTACGACATTGCCGCGAGCGCGGGCGTCATCGTGGACCTGACGCTGAGAAGCGGCGCCGGACCGAACGGCAGCGCGCCGCAGGTGCTGCTCATGGCTCCGCCGGTCGTCGCCAGGCTCACGGACTATGCCGAGATGTTTCAGGATGCGCAGGCCAGGTCAAGAAAATTCGCCGAACACTATCAGCGTGTCGCCAAGAAATATGGCTGTCACTTTTTGGATACGGCGCAAATCATCGTGTCGAGCGACCTCGACGGGATCCATTTTGAAGCGGACCAGCATCGCAAGCTGGGCCTGGCGGCGGCCGCTCGTGTGCGGGAGACTCTGAGATAGAGTCTGACGGTTTGCGATTGCCGGCCAATCTGTGCTTTGCCTACAGAAGGTGAGGAGAATGAGTCATGGATGGGAAACAGTATCGGTTGCGCGATTTTATTCGGCCTGAGGCTGGACGTTGCTTGGTCGTAGATGCCAGCGGCGGACTGGCACTCGGCGCGCTGCCGGGGTTGGAGGATTTCACCACGGCTGCGCGCTCCGTGCTTACCACGGTGGACGGCCTGGTGTGCAGCCCGGGACAACTGCGCCGGATCGCAGATCGTGCGCGCGGCGAGGCCAGCCTGATGGTGCGGATGGATTGGACGAACACGGTGCGTGCTGCAGATTTCGTGCTGCCGCTCACCACGACGCACCGCGTCCCACTGCTCACAGCGCAAGACGCGCTCGACCTGGGTGCGACGGCGATGGTAAGCTCCTTTCTGTTGGGCTATGAAGAGCCGATCGAAGCAGCTTGTTTGCGGACGACAGTGCAATGGGCGTTGGACGGCAATAGGCTCGGGCTGCCGTTGATCGTGCAAGTGCAAGCCGATGGCCCGCGCGTTGCCATCCGCGACAAGGCGATTGAACTGGGCGCTTCGTACGCGCTCGAAGGCGGTGCGGATGTGGTCGTTGTCCCTTATCCTGGAAAAAAATCACTGGCGAACATTGCCGCTTTTGTGAGTGTACCGTGGCTGCTCAAGCCCAGCCATCTGGACGCGGAGCGTGCAACAGCAGAACTGGACGAAGCTTTGAGCCTGGGGGGTGCTGGTCTGTGGTTGGATCATGGCGTCTTTGCCTTATCGAACACAGTTGACGTGTTGCTCGAGTTTGCTGCGCGGCTGCATGCGCTCCGCATGCCGGTCAAGGCTGGGTGAGGGGGTGGAATGCACACTGGGTTAGATGCGAGAATGGCGCGGCTCTTTAACCGGCACGGCGATGGGCGCGCCGTATGCATGGCCGCCGATCATGGCTACTTGAGCGACGTGACGTCCAATGTCATCAAGCTGCGCTCGATCACGGAAGCTGTGATCCGAGGCGGTGTGGATGGCATTTTGATGAGCCCCGGTCAGGCGCAGCGGCTCGCGCCGCTTTTCCAGGGCCGCCATGGCCCGGCCCTGATCGTCCGAGCCGATTGGATGAATATGCCGCGCCTGGGCAGCGCGAATGTATCGAATGCAGTTCCTCAACGCGGACTCTATCATCAAAAGGTATTGACCGCCGAACAGGCGCTTGGCCTGGGTGCGTCGGCCATCACGATTTACCTGTTCCAAGGTTACGGCGATGATTGGGAAGCAGAGTGCGTTGATTCGTGCGCCAAGTTTGCCTCCGAGTGTCGCAAGGTCGGCCTGCCGTGCATCATCGAGCCGCTGGCCGTGGGTGGGCAAGTGACCGGCGCAAACGTCGTCGAAGTATTGACATTGGGCGCCCGCATGGCGGTCGAGATCGGCGCGGACGCACTCAAGATCCCGTACACGGGCGATGTGGAATCATTCGCGCATCTGTGCCGCGTGGCCCAGGTGCCGGTGTTGGTGCTGGGTGGCGCGCGCTCCGATAATGAACGTGATGCCATGGAACTCTTTGCCGAAGGTTTGGAGGCGGGCTGCCACGGATGCTTGATGGGCCGCAATGTGACCAAATCGCCCGACCCCGAAAAGCTGATGCGCCAACTCGTCCAGATCGCTCACGAAGGTTATACCGTGGACGAGGCCCTGCGCGGAGAGCGTTGGGAGCATGTCCGCCTCAAGGCCGCGCCGAGCAAGTGTACTGGCTGCAGCCTGTGCGTGACAGCGTGCGTGGGCGCGCACGACGGCGGCCAGTTCAGCACGCACCTGGCGCGTCTGCACATTGACCCGGTGACGTTGGGGCAGCACAAGGTCATGTTCTGCACGTTGTGCAAGAAATGTATTGACGTGTGCCCGACGGCTGCGCTCAAGTGGCATGCTGCGAGCGGCGCAGTCGAACTGATCACGGAGAAATGCACTGCCTGCGACAAGTGCGTGGACGTCTGCCCAACCAAGGTCATCGTCCATAGTGACGCTGGCATTCGATTCGATGACGCCGAGCTGCCCTGGTATCCCATCATCTGTGACCTGTGTGGCGGCGACCCGGCCTGCGCCAGGATTTGTCCGACCGGCGCAATCTTTACAGACGAACGGAAGGTAATCCGATGAAGCCTGAACAGCGAGGTTATCGTAATTGCATTTTGCGTGTGGATTTGGGCACGGGCAAGGTCTCCATGGAACCACTCCCCGAGGCCGCGCTGCGCCTATTGCTGGGCGGCAAAGGGTTGGGCGCGCTGATCATGGCACAGGAGCAGCGGCCCGGCGTTGATCCGCTCTCGCCGGAGAATCGTCTCATCTTCAACGTCGGCCCGCTCACAGGCACGACTGCTCCGACGGCAGGCCGCCTGGGCAGCACGACCAAAAGCCCCGCCACCGGAACCTATTCCGACGCTTACTGCGGCGGCTACTGGGGGCAAACGCTCAAGTACGCCGGGTATGACGCGCTGGTCTTGACCGGGGCCGCTTCCGAGCCTGTCATGTTGGTGATTGACGACGACAAGGCTGAGGTGCGCTCCGCTAAACACTTGTGGGGCACGACCATCACGCAGGCCACAGAGCAAGTCTGGCACGAGTTTGGCCGCGACTGGCAATCGCTCGTCATCGGCCCGCCCGGCGAAAAGAAAACCAACATCTCGAGCATTTTCAACGACACGCGGGCGTTGGCGCGCGGCGGCGTGGGCGCGGTGATGGGCTCCAAACACCTCAAGGCCATCGTCGCGCGGGGCACGGGCCAGGTCGAGGTGGCCGACCGCAAGCGCTTTGACCGCGCGCTACAACTGGCGCTCCGCGCGGTGCGCATGTCGAGCGCGATCACCCGCATGACCCAGGCAGGCACGGCCAACATCCTGGAATTCGTCAATATGGTCGGCGCGCTGCCCACGCGCAACTTTCAGCAAGGCCAGTTTGAAGCCGCGGACGAAATCACGGGCGAGGCGTGGAAAGAAAAATCCTGGAAGCGCAACTATGCCTGCTTTGGCTGCCCCATCGCGTGCAGCAAGATCACGCGTGAGGTGGACGGCAAGAGATTGGAAGGGCCCGAGTACGAAACGATCTATGCGATCGGCTCCAACTGTGCCATCGCCGATCACGACGCCATCATCCGCATGTCGCTCTTGTGCGACGAGTACGGCATCGACACCATAAGCGCCGGGGCAATCGTCGCCTTTGTGATGGAGATGTTCGAAAAAGGACTGGTCAAGGCGAGCGAACTCGACGGTATCGAGCCGCGCTTTGGCGACTGCCGCGCCGCGCTTTCGCTCATGGAAAAGCTGGCCAAGGCTGAAGGCTGCGGTGAGTGGCTGAGCCAGGGCGTGGCCAAAATTGCCGAACGTTACCCCCAAGCCATGCCGTTCGCCATGCAAGTGAAAGGCTTGGAGATGCCCGCGTATCATCCCAACGCCGCCAAGGGCATGGCGTTGGGTTATGCCGTATCGGAGCGCGGCGCGTGCCACCTGCGCGGTGCGCCGATTACCGAAGTGCTGGGCGGCGCTGACCCGCTCACCATCGTCGGCAAGGCGCAGTTGTTCCGCGACCATCAGGCCGAGTCGGCCTTGTGGAACAGCGCCGTGCTGTGCTGCTTCCCCGGCTATGGCATGAGCTTGAAGGAATTGTGGCAACTGGTCAACGGCGCGACCGGCTTTGATTACGCGACGGTCAAAGAATTCGAGCTGGTGGGCGAGCGCATCAGCACATTGGCGCGGGTGTTCAACGTGCGCGAAGGGTTCGCCCGGCAGCATGACACGCTGCCCGCACGCAATCTCACGCAACCGTTGCAGGGAACCGGCCCGGCCAGGGGCCACGTCGTCGAGCTTGACCCGATGCTGGATGAATACTATGCGCTCGTAGGTTGTGACAAGAACGGTGTGCCCACGCCGCAGCGCCTGCGCGAGCTGGGGCTGGACCGACTGCTCGCCGCTGAACTTACAAGGCAGGCATGAGTGAAGAACTAGCGCAGGTCGTCATTTATAGCGAAGGTGCTTGTGACCCTAATCCTGGTGGCCCCGGTGGTTACGGTGTCGTATTGATATATGGGGACCGGTGTAAAGAGTTATCTGGCGGCTTTCGTTCAACTACAAACAAGCGGATGGAAATCTACGCCGCCATAAAAGGGCTAGAAACCCTCAAAACTGCTTGCAAAGTGACACTGTACACTGACTCGGAGTATCTGGTCAATGCGATGACCCGAGGTTGGGTGACACGCTGGAAGAAAAATAACTGGTGGCGTACTAGACGCGAAAAAGCGGCCAATGCAGATTTGTGGGAAAGTCTGCTGCTTTTGTGCGACATCCATCAGATAGAGTTTGTAGGGGTAAGAGGACACGCTAGTCATCATTATAATGAGAGATGTGAGAAACTCGCTCTTCACGCTATGAAGCAAAAGGATCTTCCTACTGATGAAGACTATGAACGAAGGCCAGCTGATGAGAATGTGCGAGTGGAAATCACTCAGGAAGGTCAGCCTTGCAGGAAATGTTCAACACCGGTAATCAAGCAAGCCGGTGCAAAAAAAATCGAAACGTGGTCGGATGTACTATTACGAGTACTATCTGTGCTGCCCCAAGTGCCATGCAACGTACACGGTAGAAGAAGCCAAACGATATTTCGGAGAACAGTTAACATTCCCGTGGCTATAGCTTGCGTAATGCCGCGTGTAGTTGACGCGCCTGGCGCGTCAACTGAATTCTGATATTGTGTAGGATTGCGCCATGACCAAACGTGACGTGATTCGAGCGGTGCTCGAAGGGAAAAGACCGCCGTATGTTCCCTGGTCGTGCGGCTTTACCACGGAAGCCAAGGCCAAATTGCAGGAGCACTATGGCCTCGTGGATTTGGAGGACGCGCTGCAAAACCATCTGCTCAAACTGGGCAGCGACATTGGCTTCTTTACCGACCTGGGCCACGACCGCGTGCAGGATGTCTTTGGCGTCGTTTGGGATCGAAGCGTGGACAAGGACATTGGTAACGTCGAAGGCTGTGTCTTGCCGGAGCCGACGCTTACAGATTACACATTGCCCGATCCACTCGACCCGCGCTTCTTTGCCGACATTCCCGAACGCATCGAAAAGTCCAGTGACCGCTTCCGCGTGTTCCAGATCGGCTTTTCACTGTACGAGCGAGCCTGGACACTCCGCGGGATGCAGAACCTGTTGATGGACTATTACGACCATCCCGATTTCGTTCACGATCTGTTCAACGCGATCGCGGATTACAACATCGCGCAGGTGAAGCAAGCCTGCCAGTATGACATTGACGCGGTCTACTTGGGCGATGACTGGGGACAGCAGCGCGGCTTGCAGATGGGGCCCAAGCTGTGGCGCACGTTCATCTACCCCGTGCTCGAGCGCATGTATGGCGTTGTGCACGATGCGGGCAAGTATGTGTTCATCCATTCCTGTGGCGATGTGGACGAGCTGTTCGATGACCTGATCGGCATCGGACTGAACTGCTTCAACCCCTTCCAGCCTGAAGTGATGGACGTGGCCGCATTGCACCGGCAATATCGCGGGCGATTGACCTTCCACGGCGGACTGTCAACTCAGCGGACGCTGCCGTACGGAACGGTGGACGATGTGCGCCGCGAAACCGAGCGGCTCTTGGAAATGGGCCGCGAGGGCAGCTACATCTTTGCGCCCGCGCATGATGTGGAAGGTGATGTGCCGCTCGAAAATATGCTGGCGTTTATCAACACTGTTCATCATCAGCCGGGCTACCGGAACATGTGAGAGGAGAAAAGAAATGGGCACACTGGATGATCTCAAGCAGAACGTGATTGACGGCAACGCGGCGAGCGTGCCGGACCTGGTCAAGCAGGCCATGAGCGAAGGCGTGCCGCCCGAAAAGATTCTCAATAAAGGCCTGATTTCTGGCATGGCCGAGGTGGGGCGGCTGTTCGAGGAGGGCGAGTTCTTTGTGCCCGAGATGTTGATTGCGGCTCGCGCGATGAAGGCCGGCCTCGAGTTGCTTCGCCCGCACCTGGCCGCTGCGAACGTCAAAGCAGTGGGCAAGGTTATCCTCGGCACCGTGCAAGGTGATTTGCATGACATCGGCAAGAACCTGGTCGGCATGATGCTGGAAGGCGCGGGCTTTGAGGTGATTGATCTGGGCACAGATGTCTCGCCGGACAAGTTTGTGGCGGCAGTCAAGGAGCACAAACCGGATCTGGTCGGCTGCTCGGCGCTGCTGACGACGACGATGCCCAAGATGAAGACGACCATCCAAGCGCTGACGGAAGCTGGCTTGCGCCCAAGCGTCAAGGTCATGATCGGCGGAGCGCCCGTCACCGAAAAATATGCCGCCGAGATCGGGGCTGACCTGTATGCGCCTGATGCTTCGTCCGCGGCGAATCGTGCTAAACAGGCTGTGCTGTAATGACTGCCCACCCAACGTTTAGTTAGCGTTTGTGAACGCAACCTATGAAAGGAGAAATCGCAATGAACAAACCTAGCCTGGGCCTCATTGTTGGAAACCGCGGGTTCTTCCCGGATCACCTCTGCGACACGGGCCGCAAGACCATCTTGAAGGTTCTGGCCGAAGAAGGTATCAACGCCGTCATCCTGCCGGCAACAGTGGGCAAGTTCGGCACCGTCGAAAGCCTGAGCGAGGCGCAGCAGTGCGCTGATCTCTTCAAGCAGCACCGCGACGAGATTGACGGTGTGCTCATCACGCTGCCTAACTTTGGTGAGGAGCGCCCGATCGCCAACACACTGCGCTGGGCTGGCTTGAACGTGCCGGTATTGGTGCAGGCCTTCCCCGATGATGCGTCCTTGATGACGGTCGCTGACCGGCGCGACTCGTTCTGCGGCAAGATGTCCACGTGCAACAACTTGACCCAGTATGGAATCAAGTTCTCGCTCACCAGCTTGCACACGGTGGACCCGGAAAGCGCCGGCTTCCGCGCCGACCTGCGCCAGTTCGTGAGTACCTGCCGAGTGGTGAAGGGGCTGCGCTCGGCTCGTGTCGGCGCGATTGGCGCTCGACCCGCGGCATTCAATACGGTGCGCTACAGCGAGAAACTCCTCGAACGCGCCGGTATCAGCGTAGACACGCTCGACCTTTCAGAGGTGTTTGGCCGCGCGGCGCGTCTCAAGGTGGATGACCCGGCGCTCAAAACCAAGCTGGACGAGATGCAAGCGTACGTGCCCGCGGGCGGCGTGCCGAACGAGTCTCTAAAGCGCATGGCCAAGCTCGGCGTGGTGATTGACAAATGGATGGCGGATAACAACCTGGTTGCCAGCGCCCTGCAATGCTGGACGTCCATGGAAGAGTTTTACGGCGTCGTGCCCTGCACGCTGATGAGCATGATGAGCAACGCGTTGATGCCCTCGGCGTGCGAGACCGACATTGCCGGCCTGGTGGGCATGTACGCACTGGTGCTGGCTTCGGGCAAGGCGAGCGCGATTGTGGACTGGAACAATAACTATGCCGACGATCCAGACAAGGGCGTCATCTTTCACTGTTCGAACCTGCCCAAGGACATTTTTGTGCAAGAGAGTGTCACCGTCGAAGATGTGCCGCACATGGATTACCAGGCCATCATCGCCGGGACGGTAGGCAAGGACAACACGTATGGCACGGTCGTGGGCCGCGTCAAGGCTGCACCGTTCACCTACTGCCGCGTCTCGACTGATGACCTCAATGGCAAGGTTCGTGCGTACCTGGGCGAAGGTGAACTGACCAATGATCCGCTCAAGACCTTTGGCGGCTACGGTGTGGTGCAGATTCCGAATCTGCAAAAGCTGCTGCGCCACATTTGCGAGAATGGCTTTGAACATCACGTGGCGATGAACCTCTCGCAGGTCGCACCAGCCGTCAACGAAGCGCTCACCAAGTACATGGGCTGGGACGTGTACTATCATCAAGGATGACCCTCATCCCCAACCATTTTTTCTCTTGAGGAGAATCGCTATGACCGAATTCGAACGCAAACAAAACACCATCAAGATGCTGCTCGCCGAGCACAAGCTTGACGCGCTGTGGCTGCGACGCGTGAGCAGCTTTGCCTGGGCCTCCTGCGGCGCGGCGTCATACGTGAACACGGCGGCGACGGACGGCGCGGCGTCGCTCCTCATTACGCCGTCGGGCCGCTACGTCATCACCAACAACATTGAAGCGACGCGCATCCGACAAGAAGAGAAACTGGAAGAGCAGGGCTGGGAATTTCGCGTCGCGCCGTGGCACGCGGCGAATAACGCCGTGGCCGAGTTGACGCGCGGATTGAAACTGGCGTGCGACGGCGACTGCCCGGATGCCGTTGACCTATCTGAAAAAGTGTCTCGACTGCGGGCGAATTTACTGCCCGAAGAAGGCGAGCGATTCAAGACGTTGGGCCGCCTGTGCGCCGAGGCGATGGACGCCGCTATCCGTACCGTCCGCCCCGGCCAGACCGAGCAGGAAATCGCCGCGCTGCTGGGCTATGAGACACAACGCCGTGGCGCGCAGCCCATCGTCAACCTCATCGCCACTGACGAGCGAATTTTCAAATTCCGACACCCATTGCCCGCCGACAAAAAGCTCGAACGCTATGCCATGCTCGTGCTGTGCGGGCGCCGGTGGGGATTGGTCTGCTCGATCACGCGGCTGGTTCATTTTGGCGCGCTGAGCGACGAGATACGCCGCAAGATGGAAGCTACAGCGCAAGTGGACGCGACCTTCATTGCCGCCACTCGCCCCGGCCAGACGCTCGGCCAGGTGTTCAGCCGCGCGACGGCAGCCTATGCTGAAACCGGCTTTGCCGACGAGTGGCAGTTGCATCATCAGGGCGGGCCGGCAGCTTATGAGCCGCGCGAGTGGGTCGCCACGCCCGGCGCGACCGACGTGGTTTCCGTCGGGCAAGCCTATGCGTGGAATCCATCCATCACCGGAACCAAGTCGGAGGACACGCTCCTCGTTGGCGAAAGCAGCAACCAGGTGCTGACGACCATCACTGACTGGCCGACGCGGATGATCATGGTTGATAGACAAACGATCCTCCGGCCCGCAATTCTCGAGATCGTGTAAGTAGAAAGAGGACACCATGCAAGCAGCCCGAGTGCACGGCGCAAAGGATATGCGCCTTCACCAAGAACCTGTGCCCACGCCCGGCCCCGGCGAGGCGCTCGTGCGCGTAACGGCGGTGGGCGTGTGTGGCTCGGACCTGCACTGGCTGGCTGAAGGCGGCATCGGCCAAGATCGAGTCACCAGCCCCTTTGTCTTGGGTCACGAGTGCGCCGGCGTCATCGAAAGCGGCGAGCGGCAGGGCGAGCATGTGGCGATTGACCCGGCGATCGCATGTGGCAAGTGCGAATTCTGTGAAGAAGGAAATGTCAATCTGTGCGAGGCAATGCGCTTTGCCGGCCATTACCCGGTGGACGGTGCACTACGACAGTACATCACATGGCCAGAACATTGCCTTGTCCCGTTGCCGGCAGCATTGACCGATATCGAAGGTGCGCTGCTCGAGCCGCTGGGCGTGGGCCTGTACGCAGTTGAACTGGGACAGGTGCGACCCGGGATGACGGTGGGCGTTTTCGGCTGCGGCCCCATCGGGCTGCTGGTGTTGCAGGTGGCGCACGTCGCTGGAGCCACGCGCCTCATCGCCACCGATAAGCTGGCGCATCGCCGGGAGGCGGCGCGCTCGCTTGGGGCAACGGTCTTTCCGGCCAGCGATGGCCGGGAGAGCGCCGACGTCCTGGCGGCGACGGACGGGCGAGGGGTGGACGTGGCCTTCGAGGTGGCAGGCGCCAACGAGGCTGTAGAAGCGGCCATCGCTGCCGTC
>CAYGWJ010000092.1:0-3641 GCA_964353405.1 uncultured Anaerolineae bacterium | reverse complement strand
GCCAAGGCGCACGTCGAAGACATTGCGCGCGGCAAGGCTAACATCATCGTCACCGAGCTGCCGTACCAGGTCAACAAGGCCAACCTCATCGAGCGCATCGCGGAGCTGGTGCGCGATGGCAAGATCGAGGGCATCACCGATGTGCGCGACGAATCGGACCGCAGCGGGATGCGCCTTATCATCGAGGTCACGCGCACGGTTGACCCCAAGGACATTCTCGTTCAGCTCTACAAGCACACGCCGATGCGCAGCACGTTCGGCATCATCATGCTGGCGCTGGTGGCTGACGAGGACGGCCGCCTCGAGCCGCGCCTTTTGCCGCTCAAGCGACTCTTGCAGCTCTACGTCGAGCACCGGCAAGAGATTGTCACCCGCCGGAGCAAGCACGACCTGGCTCGCGCGCAGGAACGCGCTCACATCCTCGAAGGCTTGCTCGAGGCGCTGGCGAATTTGGACGAAGTGATCCGCATCATCCGCCGGAGCGCCGACGCCGACGCCGCGCGCGAGGCGTTGATGAAGCGCTTCAAGCTGAGTGAGATTCAAGTCAACGCGATCTTGGACATGCCGCTGCGCCGGCTGGCGCGACTAGAGCGTGAAAAGCTCGAGGCCGAGCACAAGGAAAAGAAGGCCCTGATCAAGCATCTGGAAGATTTGCTGGCACGCCCGAAAAAGATTCTGGGTGTCATCGCCGACGAGCTGGCGGCCTTGCGTGACAAATATGGCGACAGCCGCCGCACCACCATTGCCGAGAGCAAGAAGGGCGAGGCCGTGACGACGCACGAGCTGATGCCGGAAGAGACGCTGTGGATTTCCGTCGGCAATGACGGCGCCGTCTCGCGCGTGGGCGCAAGTCTGGCGTTGACCAAAGACGCGGCGGCTCCGGTGGCGCTGTGCCAGGCCAGCTCGCGCGATATGCTTTATATCTTTAACGACCGGGGCCAGGCCGGCCAGACGCCGGTTCACTCGGTCTCGGAATCCGGCGGGAATGCAGCCGACCTGACTGGACTCGGCAAGGACGACCGTCTTGTGGCGGCGCTGGCGTTGCCCAAGGGCGAAGAGCTGCGCGGTTACCTGGTTTTTGGCACGCGGCTCGGCACGGTCAAGCGCGTGACCGTCAGCGATTTTGTCAAGGCGACCGGCAGTGTGTTCAACGCGATCAACGTAGACGAAGCCGATACGCTCGAATGGGTGCGCGTGACGATGGGCGGCGGCGAGGTGGTGCTCGTCACGGTGCAAGGGCAGGGCATTCGCTTTGCTGAGGAAGAAGTTCGCCCGATGGGCATCAACGCGGGCGGTGTGCGGGGCATCAACCTCGATCCGCGCGATGCTGTAGCGGGCATGGATGTGGTCATGGAACGCCATGACCTGTTGGTGTTCAGCGAGAACGGTTACGCCAAACGCACGGCGCTGAGCCAGTATCCCCCTCAAGGCCGGGCGGGCAAGGGTGTGGTCACCGCCAAGCCAGGCGCCACGAGCGGGATGCTCGTGGGCGCGGCGGTCGTCCAGGCCGACACTCAACTGGCCGTGGTGACCAACAAGGGCAAGGCCAAACTCATCCGCGGCAAGTTAGCGCCCTCCCGAAATCGGGATGGTCGCATGGAGCAAGTGTTTGCGCTGACCCAGGGTGACTCGGTGGCGGCGCTGGTTGTGCCGGCCGAACGCGCCCAGGTAGAGGCGCTGCCGGGGCCAGAGCAGCCGGCAGAAACAGAAACAAAGCCGGAAGTCGAACCTGAGGTTAAAGTTCAAGAGCAACTGGCCGAAGCCAAGAAGCCAGGTCGCGCGCGGAACGCGCACGTCGCAAGTGATAACAGCAAGGGCAAAGCGAAATCAAAGGGTAAGGCTGTTCAGTTGGCGTTCGAGGAAGAGTAGGGCGGATGCGCTCTTGGCTTTTCGCGCGCGCACACTTGCCGCAGGCGCGCCCGTCATCGCCGAAGCGTGTGGGTCAGGCTGCGGGTGCGGCTCGGGCTGAATCATTCGGAACCTGAAGAGAAACAGACAAGGCCTCTCAAGCAGAGAGGCCCTGTGCTCTAATCAATGCAACCTGCGACCTGCAACCTGCGACCTGTTACGGTCAGCGAGTGTACATGAACGTGCGCCACTCGGTGTATGGACTGACAAGCTGCAACATGACGTTGTGCTTTGGGTCCTGGTTGTCATAGTCAATCAGCACACACCAGCGGCCCACCACCACTCGCCAACTATAGCTCGCGTCAGGCTGGAACTCGAGCAGATTGAACTCGCGGTTCGTGCCGTGGTCATTGTGAAAGACCGGGTACGATCGTTGCCATTGAGAGTTCCATACCGCTGGATTAAATTCAATGTGATAGCGATCCACCAGGTACCCGGTCGTTCCGTTAGGCTGGCCTTGCCAACTGCAGGGCTGCTTGTCTTCTGCACCCAGCAGTTGTCCGACGGGCAGCCATGACAACACGATCGAATCCGTGCCGTTCTTTTTATCCTGCGAATTGTACTTGAGTGTCGTCCCATTAGGCGGATACAAAATTTGCGGCTTGGGATAGACCAGGTTGGCCGGCGCGGGCCGGGGTGCGACCGTCGCCACAGGGCCAGCCGCAACACGGCCGGCCGCGACAAGCTGGGGCGTTACAGAAATCGGGGCTGTTGCCGGCAACTCGCCCGTGACCGTTAATGGGATAACGAGCACACTCCCCACTTCGATGATGTTTGGGTTCGTGATGTTGTTGGCTGCGATGATGGCTTCTGGCGCAACACTGAATTGCTGGGCCAACGAATTGAGCATGTCGCCAGGCTTGACCACGTAGGTGACAGGCGTCGGCGTGGCTGTGGGCGCGGGCGTTGACGTGGGCGCGGGCTTGGCCGTGGGCGGCAGGATGGTTGGGGTGGGGAACGGCGTGTAGGTTGGATTGGGTGTGTACGTGGGCTGCGGCGTCCACGTAGGCGCTTGCGTCGGGACCGGCGCGACCGGCGTTGGCGTAGGGTTGGTGGCACAGCCGGCCACCAGCAAAACAAGCATCAAGATGCTGACAGATCGCTTCACGGGCTTTCTCCTTGCGTGTTATGCATGATATCGAGTCAGACTGCATGAGCTCGAGGTGACAAGTCGCAATTATGCCATCACTTGCCGGATAGTCAAGCGGCGTAGAGGTCCAATTTAGATCGGGAGGATGCCTTGGATCGAAAATGGTGGGTGTTACTGGCGATTGGCGCAGGCAGCTTTATGACAGCGCTGGATGGGAGTGTGGCCAACATCGTCTTGCCGGTGTTGAGCCAAACCTTTAAAAGTGATGTGGCAACCGTCGAATGGGTGGTCACAGTCTACCTGTTGGTGGTGAGCGGTCTGCTGCTCAGCTTTGGCCGCCTGGGCGATATGCGCGGCCACAAGCCGGTGTATGTCTCCGGCTTTCTCCTTTTCGTGATCAGCTCTGCCTTGTGCGGCCTGGCGCCCACGGCCATCGTCCTGATCCTTTGCCGGGCACTGCAGGCGTTGGGCGGGGCGATGCTATTGGCGAACGCGCCCGCCATCCTCACCAAGAGCTTTCCTGCCGCCCAACGTGGCCAGGCGCTCGGTTTGCAGTCCACGATGACGTACCTGGGGCTGACGGCCGGCCCGTCGCTGGGCGGATGGCTGACCAGCCAGTTCAGTTGGCGCGCGGTATTCTATA
>CAYGWJ010000091.1:0-10488 GCA_964353405.1 uncultured Anaerolineae bacterium | reverse complement strand
GTTGTTCGGCGTTGTTAAAGTTCAGTTTTCGAGCGGCCTGACTTGATTAGGCCCGCTGTTGCACAACGGTTAGGCTAGCGAACAAACCTGTTTAGTTGTTCAACCAATAAGTGGACAGTTGTGGATGGATTATCGTGCGCGGGATCACGCGGAGTGTATTGTTCAAGTAGTCTCTTTGCATTCCGTATGGCATCACTTTGACGGCGCTCCACTTCTTCATACATTGTCTCGCTGTTTTTCTCGTATTTGCGCCCTAATAGCTCGCCTAGTTTTGTAATGTAATCGCCTCGACTCATTGCAGTATCATAATAATTGAAGTGCAACAAATACCACAACTCAAAGGCCTCATTTGAATATGCAACTTGGATGTCACTCTGTTGCGCGAAAGCGATAGCCCTATTAAAGGCTTCTACTTGGAATGAATTTCTGTCAAAGACACACCACACTTGGTCATAATCACTGTCGCTTTTCAGTTCCAGAGCCTTCTCAACTAACGCCATAGTATTAAATCCAAACCCTCTGACATCAATTACCTTTTTAGGAACCCGGAAACTTCGGAAATAATTGGGTTCAGTTTTTTCTCCTTCGCACACAATCAGAAAACGCTCGATTGTGTCCAGTACATCAACTCTACGCTCAGAATATATGCGAGACCGCCTTTTGCGACCGGGTTGTTTAGGCATCGGCGCTACTCACCAGACGGCTCAAGTTGCCTATGAAAGGAATTGCCCCATATTTGCCGCTAATATAATCGGTATCGAAGGAAGCATCGTTTCGAACCTTGTATTCAACCAACGAGTGTAAATGCGTAGCCCCCAATTTGTCTTTTTCTGCAAACCAAATCTGATCTCTGCGAAACCTATCTTTGCTGAGAAGATTTGTGTCATGGGTTATAAAAATCAGCTGGGCATTATTGGGGTTAGACTCTTTTGAGTTGAATAGGCCAATAATTGCACAGGTAATTAGCGGGTGTAGACGCGCATCCATCTCGTCCACAAATAGGGTTTTCCCATTCTTCAACGTGTCAATCAATGGCCCTGATAACGCAACGAGTTTCTTTGTTCCCTCCGATTCATGCTTATCAACGTCAAACGATTCAAACGAGACCTGTTCACCATTTGAGTTGTACTTTCTGTGTGAGGTCTGAAGTTCTATTAATTCAGCATCGGGGCGTTTAGATAGTTTCACAAGTTCTTCAACGAGTCCACGCATCTCTTGTGGAGCATCTCTGAAAGTAGGCAATTTGCCCTTCTCAACCCGGATGTCATCAATGTCCAAGTCTAGTTTTTTGATCAACCCAACAACCTCATCTCGGCGCTTTGCATCTCCTAGTAGCTGAATGGTATATGGCAACAGCCCCATATCGCTGAGGCCCGAAATGATGTTCACGTTCCTAAACCAATGAAGTATTTTTTGAGATAATGCACCGTTAAATTGTGCCACTACTGACAAGAACAGCGCATTGTTGCGTGTTTTGTCCGTAATCGCTTTGCCCTCTTTAAAAGAATTGGTCACTCTGATTTTATCTAGCTGGCGTTCAAATAGTTTGGCTTCCCTTGTAAGAGGCACATGATATAACCATTCCGATACTACATTTTGTGTATTTACAGTAAAACCATATCGATACTTGCGCCCTTCTAGAATAAAGACTATCTCAAAAGAAGATGGTTTATCTATAGTGTCAGTACTTAGGCGGAATGGTTCTACAATGATGTTTTCGGCAACTTGTGTTTCTTTAGATGAATTTAGGACGAATAAACGCATAAATTGCAGTGCGGCGGCAAGGTTGCTTTTTCCGCTAGCGTTTGCTCCGTAAATAGCGCTACTCCTAAGCAGACTCAAATCATCATCCACTTTAAACACATTATTTTCATCTAATTGCTTATCTTGAGCAGTCATCTTCGCGGCAACCATGCTGAAAGTCACTGTGTCTTTAAACGATCTATAATTGCCAACACTGAATTCCACTAGCATTTTCATATCCTTTCAGCGATTTTTCGCGATATTTTCTCGAATATACTCTAAAAAACAAAAAAAGTCAATCATCAATATTAATTACATAAAACATCGGGATGTTCTGCTTCCCAATAATCAGTCAAGTTATTTTTGATATCATCGCCGCACTTTCACTGCTTTCCAGTGGCAAGCCCACCTGGGTAAAAGTGGCAAGACGGAGAGGGCACAGTTCCAACCAGTCGCCTGCGCTAAGTTCCCCACAACGCAATGGCCTGCCCTTCGATGTTGTGGTCTGCCAGGATGGTGATCATACCGGTTCCAGGCTTGCTTTCCAGGCGGCGAGTTTGGCTCGGATCTCTTCCTGTCTGGGCTTGGGCGGCAAAGTAGCAACTTGAGCCAGTCGCTCCTGATTGCGTCTTTCCCAATAGCGGCGAGTTTCCTCAGCCTGCTGCAAAACAAATTGGTATTCAGCTTCAACTTCGGCGCGGTGCGTTTCGATGTAATCCATCACGTCGGCCATCTGCTTGTCGGCCAGGCCGAACCAATCGCGAATCAGATCGGGCGGCCAGTCGGCTGTGAGATAGTCCATGATGTCGTAAAGTGTGATGCGTGTACCGGCAATGGACAAGCCTCGGCTGCTTCTGATAACTGTGGGTTGAGTTTCAATCTCCCTCATCAAATCGGCGACCGTGCCACGATTAACCGCGCCCTGCTGGTAAGCCTGACGCGCTTCAGCGACTTGCGCAACCAGTTCAGCGCGTTGGTACTGGATCAAGCGTTGGCGGACAATCTCGATCAACTGCCTCTGTTCATCCAGTGACAGTGATTCGATCATCTCGATGGCTTGTTGCAGCCGAGGGGAAACTGGCTGACTCATGTTTGGCTACCTCCTGTACCAGTCTCATCTTAGGCCATTTGCTTTACGCTGTCAAGCCCTTCGCGACCGTCGGGATATGATCGGCGCAAGCACTGCTCGCTCTTCTGGCCCAAACGCGCGCAGAGTGATGAGCACGGCGGGATAAATGACAAATCCCGCGACGAGTGCCAGCCATCCATTCATGCGAGTGAGAGCGAACATTACGGCGAGCATCGCCGTGGCTGCGCCCGCTACCTTCCACAACAGCCCCGCCCACGGCACCGGGCCGATGCTCTTGCGGATATACCAGTAGAACGCGCTGCCTTCGACAATCTCGGACAGGATCGTGATGATGGCGGCGGCTTTGTAGGAATACAGCGGGATAAAGATCAGGTTGGCGATGACGTTGAACCCTAGCCCGATGAGGAACGCATTGGTGAGCTTGCGCTGCTGGCCCAGCGCGATGAGGACATAATTCGTCACCGAGTTGATCCAGCCAAAAGGGATACTCCAGATCATCAATTGCAGCGCGATGGTCGAATCCGGTTGAAAGCGCGGGTCGCCAAAGGTGATGATGGTTGTCAGCTGGCGCGCAAAGAACGTGGTGAACACCGCCACTGGCAGCGCCACCATCACCAGCAGCTTGAGCGCCAGATGATACGAGCGGCGCGCGGCGTCTTTGTCTTCGGCGGCTTGACGGCTGAGCACCGGGAACAGCGCAAAGGTAAAATACGCCGGGATGACGTTGAGCGCGTCCACCCACTTGTACGCCTGGTTGTACCAACCCACAGGCGCATCGCCCTTGAGCGGCTTGAGCAGCGTCACGTCCACCTTGAAGAACAGCGCCGACAGCAGATTGTTGACCATCAGCGGGAACGACTCGCGCAGCATCGAACGTTGCAAGGTGCGGTCGCTTTCCCAGGTCGGCCTAAAGAACATGCGCGTCGCCAGCACCGCCAGGATGCCCAGCGTGATCGTGTTGACGACGATGGAGGTTGCCGCCAGCCCGATGATGCTCTGCGTCAGCACCAGCACCGGCACGCCAATCGCGATTTTGATCAGCACGGTCACGACGGTGATCGCCGCCGGGTACTCGGCTTTTTCGTAAGCGTAGAACAGTCCGGTCAGGCCGACAGCCAAACTGCTCGGCAAGAGACCGGCGTAGAGCACCACGATGGTGATGATCGTGTCCGTGGTGAGCTTGGAAGCCGAGACCATTTGGAACACGGCGATGAATCCAGCCAACACCGGGATGCCGGCGATGCCCAGTCCCACGCGCAGCAACGTGGTATTGAAAAGATAGCGGTTGGCCTGCGTCCGGTCGCGCGCCACCTCGCGCGTGAGGAGGGTCTGCAAGCCGAACGACGTGAAGACATCGAACCAGGCAAAGATGACGACGGCAAAATAGTAGCGCCCCACGCCATCCGGCCCCAGCACGCGCGCCATGAGCATGGCAAAGGCCAGGTCGAGCGCCTTGGTCATCAGGTTGAGCATAATGGCCGTAAAGCTGTTCTTGGCCACTCGCCGCGCCGCCGAGTCTTCCGCGCTTTCGCGGTAAGCATAGCGCCAGACGTATACTCCTACGATGAGCACCAGCACCATCGCCGCGATGAAGGTGGTGAACGCGCCGAGTTTGAGCGAGAGCGGACTGTATTTGAAGCGCACCGTCCACGCGCCCGGCTCGAGTTGCACCGCGCGGAAATTGCCATCCACTCGCGTGATAGTCAAGGGCTTCTCTTGTTCCTCGCCTTGGCCGAAGGGTCGCACGTACGCGACCCAGCCCGGAAAGTACGAATCGCCCAAAACCAACCATGATGATTCTTTCGCATCTGCGTCTATCCAAACTTCGTTGGACTTGTAGACGGTGATGTTAGCAGGATGCAGGATGCACACTTGGCGTGCACGACTTGCCTCTTGCATCTTGTCTCCTGCAACAATAACGTACTGTCGCGGATCGTACTTGCCCATCGCCGCCAGTTCGTCGTCGGTGTAAACGGTGCAAGCTTGCGGCAAGGTGAATGCTCGCGGCGCGACGGCTTCGTTGCGGTAGACGCGCACTTCTTTGTTGTACACCAGTGTGAACTTTGTGTTCGGTATCTCGTCTTGTGTGATGACGTACTTGACGTTCAACAGGTCGAGCATCGGGCTGTCGAGCGCGCGCGCGTCGCGCACCGGGCCGATGCGATTATAGAGATAGTCATCCTGCTGTTCGATCGTGTTGATGTAGCGCAGATATTGCTTGGGGAACGCCGAATCATAGCCGCGCACGTCTTGCAGGCCGTTCCACCAGCCCGAGTTGGCGTTCATGGTCTTGACGCCGTGAATATCGAGCGTCGTAAATCGCCAGAGGCTGGTATCTTGCTTGAGGAAATCCAAAACGGGCGGACGATAGTCCAGGAGCTTGGGATCAACGGCGGGATTGAAACCATAGTCATAAGCAAACAAGTCCAGCACGATGACGGCGACGGCGAGCACCTCCCAGATGGGGCGGTGTTTGAACGGAAGGTAGATCGGGCAACGCGAAACGCGCACGACGATACCACAAGCCATCACCCACAAGCCAAAGATGAGGAGCCACGGGAACTCGTACGAGTAGAACATCCGCCCGTCGGCAAAGGTGGCGTCAGCTTTTGCCAGTCGAGCGACGGCGGCATCGGCCAGCCGCAGGCTCTGCACGGGAAGCACACAGCGCGATATCAGTAAAGCCGCGACGAAGGCAAAGCCTGACCAGAATAATGTCCACGCGACAACTTTGATGCGGCGTTCGTAGGGCAAGATGCCATCTTGCCCTACGACGTCTTGCCGCGTCCTTGCAAGGAACTCGGCGCCGAAACCGGCCAGAACCGCAATCGAGAAGGTGTACGGGAACACCCATCGGAACGGCGTGTGCAGCTGACCGAGACCTGGTAGAGTGTAAACGACCGCGTACAGCCCCGTTGGGAAAACGAGCGCAATCGAAAAGAGCGCCAGCACTGCAAAGAATGGAACATAGGGATGGTTGAACCAGTTGTTGAACGCGGAGAGGGCCGAGTTCGCAGAGACTTTTACCTCTGCGTTCTTGGCGCTCTTGGCGGTAAAGATTCCTAGCATCGCCAGCACCAATGGCAAGATGCCCAGGTACGCCGCGCCTTCGACAGAGGTCTTGAGTCCCCACCAGACGTATTGACCGTCGGGATAGATTCTGGCTGGCATCGTCTGCCACGAGAATACGTCAAGGTAAGCGTGGTGCGTCTCGTTGCCAAAAAAGTTCGGAACAAGGAACGCGATGATACGCCGCCACGGAAATGACCAACTCAGCACCTGGCTCAGGCTGGCCGAGCCTTGGCGAAAGTTGAGTGTGAGCACCTCGACCATCGGCAGGAATTGGATTGCGCCCAATGCCAATCCCAGCCCGATCATCACTGCGAGCCATGCCACTGTGGGGATAACCTTGCGAAGGCTCTCCAACCTTCGCAAGGTTGCAGCCAATCGCCACAGCGCGAACACGCCGACCACAAACAGCGTGTACGGGTAGATCATCTCCGGGTGACCGGCAAGCATGGCTAGCCCTAATCCCAGCGCTCCGAGCACAGCCCACGGCGCGCGCGCAGGCCGACCGCCGAGCGCCGGGTGCTGGCGAATGACGAGTTCCGCCATCGCCAGGATGAACGGCAGCCACGCGGCGGCGGCGATGATCATGCTGAACACGATGCTGAACACAAAGAACGCAGAGAGTTGATACGTCACGGCTGCGACCACAGCCGAAGCGCGGCGCAGTCCCAGCACGCGTGCCAGCAAATACATCCACACGCCGGCCAGCCATAACTGCGACACGGCAAACCAGCCATAGGCCTGCCACAAGGGTACGCGAAGCGCGTAAAAGATCAGGCTGAACGGATAGAGCGCGCTGTGCTGGCCGTTGGCGAGGAACGGCTCGCCCGCGAACGTGTATGGATTCCACAGCGGGATTTCGCCCTGCCGGAGGGAATCAACCATAAAGCGCTTCCAGGCGTAATTCTCCAGAACGAGGTCGGCGACGAGGTGATTCTGCGGATAAGAGATTCCAAATTGCGCGGCAGCAGACTTCCATGGCTGAAAGCCATATAGCACATCGGCGGGGACGAGGGTTTTGCCGCCGAGCGCCTGTTGCCACAAGAGCGCCAAGGGCAACAAGAATAAGCCGAGGATAATCAAGAGAGTGACGAAGGGCCGTTGCGCGCGGCCCACGACGAACTTGCCCCGTCCGTCCCTATCTACGGCAAGTGTTCCTTCGTCGTTCGTCATTCGTCGTTCGTCACGCGCGGCGATCATTTGAGCGGACGGATGTTGCGATGCCGCCACCAGACCTGGAATACGCGCCAGGCCGCTTCCACCTTGACCGGGACCGTCATTTTTGATTTGCCGATGCGGCGGTCTTCAAAATAGATCGGCATCTCGCAGATGCTCAACCCCAGCCGCTCGCTGACATAGGTCATCTCGACCTGAAAAATGTAACCGTTCGAGCGGATGCGGCTCAGGTCAATCGCTTCGAGCGCCGAACGCTTCCAGCACTTGAAGCCGGCGGTGGCATCCTGCGTCTTGAGGTCCAGGATCGAGCGGGCATACACATTGGCCCACCAGCTCAGCGCGTACCGTCCAAAGCTCCAATGCTCGTCCACTTTGCCCCCGGATACGTAGCGCGAGCCGATGACTAGATCGCAATCCGCTATCTTGGCAGCCAGGCGCGGCACATCGGTGGGCGAGTGGGAAAAATCTGCGTCCATCTGCACGATAGCGTCTGCTGCGTGTTCCAACGCCCAGCGGAAACCGTCCACGTAGGCACGGCCCAGACCGCGCAAGCCAGTGCGGTGCATCACGTTCATACGCCCCGGCGTGCGTGCGGCCAATTCCTCCGCCAGCTTGCCTGTTCCGTCTGGTGAGCCATCATCCACGATGAGCAGATGCAGATGGGGGATCGGTTGGGCAAACAACTCGCCGACCAGCGCAGGCAGGTTGTTGGCCTCGTTAAAGGTTGGGACGACGACCGTGACGTTCACACACTTTCTCCGCGAGACGCATTATACTCTGACCAACGAGTTGAGCAAGGATGTGGCCTTGGGACGAAAAGGCCCTCCCAGACAGGAGGGCCAAATATTTTATGAGACCAGCTAAACAGGCCGCTGCGCTGTCCGGGCAAAAGCCAGCAGCGTGTCGGAATCGGCAAAGGGGCCGTCATGCTCGCTCACCACGCTGACCAGGACCTTGACCTCTGGGCGTGTGCCTGGCCCGCCTCGGTCCTGGAGCGGATAAAAGTATCCTACCGATTGCTTGAGCCGCGCCGACGCCCGGTCACGCACGTCGCGCGCGTGGTTCAAATCGGTGAGGATGACAAACTCGGCCCGGTTGGTCTGGCCCACAAAGGCTTCTTCGCCGCCGTTTTCTTGTGACACGCTGGTAAGAATCAGCGCCACGGCCCGCAATGCATCGTCGCGCGCGACAAAGCCGTAGGCATTGCTGAATTCCTCCACTCCCTTGATGTCAACGCTCAACACTGCCCAGTCGTGCTTCTTGAGCAGAGCGTTCAGTCGGTCGCGCACCAGCGGCTCGGAGGGCAGCGATGTCACTGGATCGGTCAGCGTCTCAAAGTTCGCGCGGCGGAGCGCGTTGCGCACGCGTAGCCGCAGCTCCTGGATGTCAAAGGGTTTGGTGATGTAATCCACCGCGCCCAATTCCAGGCCCTGGAGCCTGTCCATCCGCTCCCGCCTTTCGGTGAGAAAGATGATGGGGGTGTCCTGTGTGCGCCGCTGCTGGCGCAACTGGCGGCAGACTTCGTAGCCGTCAATATCGGGCAGGCGGATGTCCAGCAGGATCAAATCGGGGACAGTCTGGGCCGTCATGTGAAGCGCGTCCTGGCCCCACGCAGCTTGCATCACCTGGAACCCTTGTGATTCAAAGTACGCTGCCAGCATGTCCGCCGTGTCGCGCTCGTCTTCGACGACCAGGATACAGGCTCGCTCAGCCATTGTGCCTCCACTGGCTTGATGGATGGGGGGAATCTACGGGCTAAATCACACCGCCCGACATGGTCGGGCGGCACAGCACCCGGGCGAGAGCTACCCGACGGGTTCCTTATAAATCCAAAAACTACACGCCGGATCGCCGGCCGCAACGCAGGCGACTTCGTCCACGCGGAATTCTTTGCCGCTGCTCACCCAGCGCAGGCTTTCCTGCAAGAGTCCGGTGGCTACAAAGCAGCACGGCTTTTCCGACTTGCGTCCCCAGCACACCGGGCAGCGGTCAATGTTCCAGACCAAGTGGTCGGGCTGTTCTTCAATGTGAACGACCTGATCGCTGATCTGGTTAAAGACACCCGCAAAGCCAGGCATCCCCAGCTTGAGCTTGACTGACAGAGGCAAAACTTTAAAGGCCACGTCGCCGACGCCCGACAGCGCTCCCAACCCCTGCAAGCCGCGCGCCCAGGTCGCGCGGCCAGCCCGCAAAGCCAGCCCACGTCCGCCGCGCGTCCCGTACATTTCTTCCAATGCCTGGTTCAGCGCCGCAAAGTCTGCAAAATCAAATTGCTTATCAAGGTTGTCGGGAGGATAGTTGTCAATCAGGTTGGGGAGTTTAGCCATATTCAAGATGGCGTTCAGGCCATTTTTGCCCATGATCTCTTCCATCGCCATGACAAAGATCCGCGCCATCCTGTTGGGGTAGTAATAGCCGCTCTTCTGGCCCGTCATATCATGCCTCCTGGGGGTGATGGGTCTGGCTAGACAATCCTGGTCAGTTCCTCGGCTGCGCGCCGCATGTCCAGGAACAGCAGGCCAAGTTTGGCCTGGGCGCGGGCCAGAACGGTCAACACGGCCTCTTCGCCCACAGACATGAGCAGCACGTAACCGTTTTCGCCCTTGATGTAGACCTGGTCGAGAAGCCCGCGTCCCAACTCGCTGGCGATGCGCTCACCCAAGCTGAGCATGGCAGCGGACATGGCCGACACACGGTCTTCTTCGACGCCAGCTGGCAAAGACGAGGCCATGATCAGCCCGTCCACACTCACAACGGCGGAGGCCTCAATGTCAGGCGTGCTGGCTTGCATGTCCCGCAGGCGCTCGACCATTAGCTCGGTTCGCGACTTGGCCATTGGTAGCTCCTTCGTTTGAGATTGAAGCGAAATGAGAACGCGCTCGCCCACTGGCAAGCGCCGCAGTCGCCCTGACGGGTTCAGCGCGAATCAATGTGAAACAAGTGGTAAAGGTGATTAACAAAGTTCTAACCTGACTTTAAGAGTTTACCCTGATTGCAAGTCCTTGTCAAGCGCAGCCAAAATTCAAGTACGGCGCAGGCTTACCGACACTCGGGGCAAAGCCAGAGATAATACGCCGCGATCAAAGCGCTTGAAGCCAGCACGCATAACCAGAAGGTCAGCCGAAACGACACCTTGAGCGTTTTGTGGCGGAACACTGGACGCGCAATGATTCCGCCCACGCAGCCACCCAGCGCCGTCAAGATGAGCAGGATGGCTTCGGGCACACGTGTGGCTTGCGTCGGCGCGACGAGCTTGTCGTAGCCAAAGACTCATAAATGATTTTCCCGCTACGTAGTGCGTCATTTGAATCGCGCAGAAGGCGCTGGAGCCTCCAGATGATAGGTGAACAGCAGACGCCACGGTTCGCCATCGTCCATGGGGACACGTATGTCCCGCTGGTTGAGGATGA
>CAYGWJ010000090.1:0-16428 GCA_964353405.1 uncultured Anaerolineae bacterium | reverse complement strand
TGTCATCACGTCTTCGGCCAATTCATGCCAGCGGGCATCCAAATCCTCGATACGCATGGGAGCCTCCTGTACTTGCGTTTGGCTCTATTGTATGCGTTCCCGCCCCCAAGGCCAACTCTGCAAAACTTTGACGCGCACCCGATCCTCCAGGCCGATTTACACCGAACAAGAGTTGTGCTACACTAGCAGCATTCTTGAGGCGAGGAATCCCGGAATTCTAGTCGCCAAAGCCTTTTCCCTGGTGGGCGACTGGCCTGCTCACCGTGTTTGATCGCCTCAGATCGTGCAGGTCCAAGGAAAAAGTCACCATGTCCGACGAGCAGATTCCACAACTCACCGGCCCGGCCAAAATGAAATATGAGCCAGTCCTGCTGACAGCCGGCACGCCACTTCACGCGGCGCTGGGCGGCTTTCGCGAGCACATGGCCCAACGCGATTTCACCGAAAACACGATCAAATCGTTCCTGTATGACCTCAACATCCTGGGACAGTTCGTGGGCGCAAGCCGCCCGGTGGGCAACATCTCGACCAAAGACCTCAAGGATTTTGTCGAGTGGCTGTTGCATGGGCGAGGCGTGCCGTGCAATCCAAAGTCGCTCGCGCGACGCATCACGTCGCTCAAGGTCTTTTTCGCATGGCTGGCGGAAGCACAAATCCTTCCATCCGACCCGGCTGCACCACTCATCCAAAAGCCGGTGACCACTCCCCTGCCCGACATTCTCTTTGATGACCAGGTGCAGCAACTCTTGGCGACGACGAGCGTGCTGCGCCACGGCGACAAGCCCGACGCGCGCCCGCACCTGCTCGTCACGCTCGTGCTGGCGACGGGCATAAAAAAGTCCGAGTGTATGGCGCTGGTCTTGAATCACCTCGACCTGTCGGATCCAGCCACTCCTGCCGTGTGGATTCGCTACCACGACGCGCGCCACCTGCACAAGGAACGCAAACTCAGGCTGCCCGCCGATTGGCCGCGCGTGCTGGAAGAATACAAGGCGCAGCACGAGGTCAAGGACAGACTTTATCCCTGCACCGCGCGCAACCTGGAATACGTCCTGCGCGACGTGAGCCAGCTCGCCGGTTTGCCCAAGCAGGTTTCCTTCGAGATGCTGCGCTGGACGTGCGCCGTGCGAGATTCCAGGGGCGGAATGAGCGCGGAGCAACTGCGTCACAAACTCGGGCTGTCCAAAATCACGTGGGAAGAGACGAGGGAAAAACTCGCCCGGCTTGCCGCGCCCGCCTTGTGAAAAGGACTCTTGAGGTTTGAGAAACCTCAGGGCCCTGCATCACGGGGACGGGAAGAAAATCTGGAACGGGAACGGGCTGTACTTTTCCAGCACGGCTGAATAGGCTTGACCGTTCCAACCGCCCACGGCATACAGGTCGGTGCGAAAGGTAGTGACCGCCAGGTTGCGCCACTCGCCCGCCAACGGCGTCTCGACCGGCGACCAGGCATTCGCCGCCGGGTCGTAGCGCTCCCCAAAGGCCAGATACCCCAACCAGCCGCCGCCCACGGCATACAGCCGCCCGACGATGGAGGTCAGTCCCAAGCCGCCTCGTCCCACGGTCAGTGGCGCACAGGCTTCCCAGATATCACGCTCAGGCCAGTAGCGCTCGCACGTGGCAAACTCGCGGCGGCCATCGTAACCGCCCACAACATAGATCGCCTTGTCGAGCGTGGCCGCCGCCGCAAAACCGCGCGGCGTGGGCATGGGCGCGTGTGCGGTCCAACGATCTGCCGCCGGGTCGTAAGAGAGCACCTGGCCCACGTACCCGCGGCCGTTGCTCCCGCCGAACACATACATCCGCCCGTCATAGACCGCCAGCGCGTAAGCCGCAAGCGGCGCGGGGAGAGATGCGACGGACGACCACGCCTCCTTCGCCGGATCATATACTTCGACCACGCTCGTCGGCGCCCCGTTCGAGGTGGAACCGCCCGGCACGATCAACCGGTCACTCAACACAGCCGCGGAAATGTTCGACACGGGCGTGGGCTTGCTCGCGCCGAATGACCAGGCGTTCTTTAGCACGTCATAAACTTCCACCACGCCCGTCACGCCGCCCGGCGCGATGCCGCCAATGGCATAGAGTTTGGCCTGCCAGGTCGCCAAGGCCAACCGTCCCCGCGGCGTGGGCATCTGCGCGCCCGGCTGCCAGCGCGAATCACCATTGGCCGCCAACGCCGGGACGTTGGCGCCGGGCAGATCGCTAAACTCGCTGCGACCCGAACCGCCGGCCGTCTCAGCGCGCGGCCAGGTGAGGCCCAATCCGCCGATGACGAGCGCGAGGACAACAACCAGGGCGATGCGCTGCAACCACGGCAGCGGCGGCTCGACCACGCGCGGTCGAGTGACCGGCTCTGTTTCGACCTCGGCTTCTGATTCCGCGCCAGCGTCCGGACCTTTAGTCACGGGCGCGGCGTGGGCCTCAGCCGGCACGCTCACCCAGCCCTGCCGCACGGCCACCATCGTCGCTTCGGTGCGGCTCTGCACGCCGATCTTGCCAAAGATGTTCCGCAGGTGAACCTTGACGGTGTTGGGGCTGAGCACCAGCCGCGCGGCGATTTCTTTGTTGCTTAGACCGGTGGCCACCCAGCGGAGGATTTCCAGCTCGCGCTCGCTCAATTGTGGCAGAGTTGCGTTGGTTTGTTCTTCAGACACGGATGCACTCGCAAAAGTCAAAATCAACAGGATTGTACCACAAAAACATGGTGCGTATTGCATGTTCTTTTGTCAGAACCCACACGGGATGGTATAATCTTTGCAGCAATGCATATTCTCTGGTGGTGGAGGCCCTGTGAACACATTCAATCGTATCGTGATGATTCTGTTGATCCTGGCGGCCTTTTTCGTAGTGACTATCGGCCTGTTTGTGCCCGCAGAAAGCCTGGCCGTGATTCGAGGCGTAGCGGACAACACGCTGCACACCATGAACCGCATTCGACCGGAATTCATCTTGTCGTTCCGCGCCCTGCTCATCCTGTGCGCCGTGTTCATAGACGTCTTGCTGGTCAGCCTGCTGGTACTGCAAGTGCGGGGCCCGGCCAAGCACACCCTCCGCGTGCAGAGAGTGGGCGGCGGCGAGGTGGTCGTCACCGCCGAATCGCTGGTCGAGCGGCTGCAATATCAAATTGACCAACTGGCCGACGTCATCGGCGTCAGGGCGCGTGTCACGCCGCGCGGCGGCGGCGTAGACGTGCAAGTGAGCCTGCAGACCGGCGCGGACGTGAACGTGCCGGAAAAGGCCGAGCAGGTTTTGGAAATCACACGGCAGGTGGTGGAAGACCAGATGGGACTCAAGCTGGCGCGCAAGCCGCGTGTCACTGTGCACGCCATGCCCACGCCCAGCGTTCCTTCGCGAGCGGTTACACCCGCCCGGCCGTTCCGCCCTACGCCGCCTGATCAACCCAATACGCCTCCCGCGTGACCGGGCCGTCATTCTGAGAGGCGTGGACTGTTCGTCTGCTTCTCTTCTCCAAACACAAACAGATCCCCGATAGACTGTCGCAGGTGGTTGCGGCGAATCGCTTCACCAAACACAGAAGCTACAGAAAGCACATGCAGCTTGGGATGTCGCTTCTCGATCGGGATATGCACCGTATCGGTCGTGACAATCTCTGTGATTTGGGGCACCCGGGCCAGCCTCTCGAGCCCTTCCCGGACAAACACCCCGTGCGTGCAGGTTACCCACAGCTCTTGAATCCCGTGCTCGATGAGGAGCCTGCTCATCTCCAGGACGGACCCACCGGTCGAAATCTCGTCGTCGTAGATCAAAGCCCGTCGGAAGCCCTGTACCTGGTGGCCGATGATTCCACTAATGTGCACCTGGGTATCAGAGACTCGTTCCTTGTTGCCAGCCGCAATGGGCAGACCCAGATCGTTGGCAAAGCGAGCCGCCGATCTGGCCTGCCCCATATCGGGTGCAACGACGATGGTGCCAGACAAATCGCGCTGTTCAAAGTGACGTTTGAGAACCGGTCGGCTGCTCAGCGGATCGGTCGGGATGCTAAAGAAACCGTGCACCTGCGGCGAGTGAAGCATCATCGTCATGACATGCGTCGCCCCGGCCGTCTGCAGCAAGTCGGCCACCAGGCGAGCCGTAATCGAGATGCGAGGAGCATCCTTTTTGTCAGAACGCGCAAAGGAAAAGTAGGGAATGATGGCGTGCACCTCTTTGGCCGACGCCGATCGGGCAATATCGAGCATCATCAACAATTCCATGAGGTGGTCATTTACGGGAGGCGAGAGTGACTGGACAATGAATATCGCACGTGACCGGACGCTGGCACAGAGCTGGATATATAGGTCGTCATTGCTGAAGCGGGTGATCACTGTCTTGTCGAGCGGCGCCCCCAGGTGGCTGGCGATATCTGCCGCCAGTTGCGGATTGGAACTGCCCGTAAAGAGGCGAACTTGACTCGGGTCAATCGCTGGTGTCATTTTTCCTCCAGGTCTCACCGGGAGAGGCCCATGGACCAAATGTGCGGCTTGACTTGTTCCATTATACCACGCAGGCCCGGCGCGAGGCTGGGATCGAATGGACGATCCTGGCCGAGACGCTGGCACGTTGCGCTCGACGGCGCGGCCTGGAGACGTTCTTGCTCACCGGCACGGACGAGCACGACCAAGGCCAGGTAAACCATTCGCCATTGGCTATCCGCAAATGTGATACAATAAGGTACGCAATCATCATACGTGGAGGTGGGCATGGCGGCAGCCAAAGACGCCAAGGTCGTTTGGAAAGAGGGACTGGCCTTTGAGGGCATCGGCGGTTCTGGCTTTACGGTTTCACTGGATACCCTAGCGGAAGAAGGCGGCGGGACCGGCTTTAGCCCGATGGAAGTGTTGCTCGTGAGTCTGGCTGGCTGCACCGCGATGGATGTGATCTCGATCCTGAAAAAGAAGCGCCAGGATGTGACCAGCTTTGAGGTCCGCGCGCACGGGCTGCGCGCCGACGATCATCCCAAGATCTATACCGACATCACACTCGAATATGTGGTGCGCGGGCACGGTGTTGATCCCAAGGCCATCGAGCGCGCTATCGAGCTTTCTGAAACCAAATATTGCTCGGTAGCCGGAATGCTGAAAAAGGCCGCCAACATCACTACGACGTTTCGTATCGAAGAGGCCGAATGAGTCAAGCCCCATCACGCTTCACGCTTTGGCAGGCACTCGCATGCAAAATGTCAAATCGAAAACAAACTCTGGCCCGCTGTTGAGCCTTGCGGCTGGCCTGGCCCTCATCGCCGCCAGCCTGTTCGGCTTTTGGTGGCTGGGGCGTAGCGTGCCGTCCGGGCCGGCGGATGCCACAGCCAGCCAGGGCAAGCCCGCACCCGATTTTATGCTGCAGGATGTGAGCGGCAAGTCCGTGCGGCTGCGCGATTTGCGCGGGCAGGTGGTCTTGATCAACCTGTGGGCCACGTGGTGCCCGCCCTGCATCGCCGAGATGCCGGACCTGGCCGCAGTTTACAATGCGCACAAGAGTGAGGGATTGGTCGTCCTGGGCGTGGACGATCAGGAACGCCCAGAAACCGTGACGGACTTTATATCGCACAACCCCCTGCCTTACCCGATTTTGCTCGACACGGACTCGCGTGTGGCGCGCGCGTATCGCACCAACTTTTTACCCGCCTCATTCCTGATTGACCGGCGGGGCGTGCTGCGCGCGACGATGCCCGGCCAAAATAACCGCACAAAATTGGAGGCCGCGATCAAGCCACTGTTGACAGAAAACTAGCAATACCATAATCTAACATTGCACAGACAGTGTTGTCTCACTGTTATACAAATGTTATGCCGGTGGCAATTCTGTTATGTCCCTGTTACACCGTTCATTGCATAATTCTAAGGTGCTTTGTGGGCAGGAATGGTTCGCTACCTACATACTTTCGGGCTACCTGTACAAGAGTACAGGGCGCTTCGTTTTTGGACAGGTGCTGCTACAATGCAGGTGGCAACTGACGGCGAGTCCCCGACTCGACCCTACATCCTTTGCCGATATGGGATTGCCTGAGGAAGCTGTGAAAAAACCGTCTATCGTTACCCTGGACAGTCACGTCGTGAAACTGATCCGAATAGAGCGACCGATGGGATCAAAATGCTGCTAGAACGCCTCACACGAGCGCTGCTCAAATGGTGGTGGCTGATTGTAGCCAGCGTGCTCGCGTCTAGCATCCCCACTTTTCTGGGCACGCGCGCCTTGCCGCCCACCTACACCTCAAGGACGACGCTGATGGTGGGACAGACACCAAGTCCCGACCCCAATGCGGCTGATTTCTCCACCGGGCAGGAGCTTACCCAAAGTTATGCCGACCTCGCCAAGCGTGAGCCCGTGCTCAGGGCCACTTTGGAAACACTGGGACTCGAGTGGAACCTGGCAACTCTGAATGGTATGGTCGGCAGTCGAGCGATACTGGGCACATCACTGTTGGAAATCTCGGTGACCGATACCGAGCCGGAGCGAGCCAGGGTATTGGTCGACGAAATCGCCAACCAACTGATCCTGCAAGGCCCCGCCGGCACCGACCCGCAGAAGGAAGCTGAGCGCCAGCTCGTCTTGAGACAGGTGCAAGAATTGCGCACAAGGATCAAAAAGAGTCAGCAAGAGATTCGCGATCTGGATGATGTTATCGCCAAGGCAAGCAGCGCCGGGCAAATTCAAGATGCACGCAGCCAGCAAACGGCGATCCAGACACAGCTCTCTGATTGGCAGGCGACCTATGCCCAGCTTGTCTCCACTCTTCAGCAAGGCGCTTCCACCTCGTTGAGTGTGGTAGAACCGGCCATGACGCCTCAGCCGTCAAGTCCTCGCACCTTACTCTATGTGGCGATGGCAGCCGAGATCGGGTTGGCGCTAGCGGTCGGCGTGGCGCTGCTGCTGGAAGTGATAGACGACTCGTTCAAGACATCCGACGATGTGCGCCGCGTATTGAACCTGACATCCTGGGGAAACATCCCTCACATTGAAGGCCATGATCATTCTGATCGGCTAGTCATGCTCCAATCTCCACGATCACCAACTGCCGAAGCCTTTCGCAGGTTACGCGTGAATCTCCAGTCGAGTGTCCAGGCTCGCCCGCTGCGAACGCTGCTGCTCACCAGTCCTAGCCCGGAGGAAGGCAAAAGCTTGATTGCGGCCAACCTGGCAGTCACCTTGGCCCAATCCGGTAAACGAGTGATCCTGGTAGGTGCCGATCTGCGGCGACCGACTCAGCACCAAATCTTTGAGTTGGATAACCAAGCCGGGCTGAGCACCGTTTTGACCGATGACCACGTCAGCCTGGACGATGTTCTGCAAACTGCGCCGACGGAAAATCTGGGTGTCTTGACCTCGGGGCCGCTGCCCGAGGCTCCCAACGAGCTGCTCGGCACCAAGCGCATGTCAGAACTGATCGAACACCTGCAACAACGTGCAGATGTTGTGATCTTTGACAGCCCGCCGGTCATGGTCGTTGGCGACGCGGCCATCCTTGTCCCGCATATGGATGGCACGTTGCTCGTGATAGATTCGGGCAGAACGCGGCCAGCGACGGCACGACGCAGCAAGGAAGCCCTCGAGCTGGCCAAGGCGCACTTGGCAGGGGTCGTGCTTAATCAGCTGTCAGCGCGCATCGGCGGGTATTATGATTACTATGCTGAGGACGGACAGCGACACTGGCGTGCACAACGGCCAGCATCTCCAACCAGACAGATCACGCCTGGCGCAGAAACAGCCAGCCCAAGCCTTGCCGCTGGAATACTCTCCGCAGCACGGCTGTATATCGCAAGGTTGAAACAGATTGAATGGCCTGCGCTGCGATCATTGCCAGCGTCACATCGAATACCCCGACCATCCTCTGAAAAAAAGCCACTTACACCGGCGAAAGAAACAGGACCAGAGATGATCACGCCGGCGGTCGGACAGGCGGTTCCGGCAACTGCTGGCGGTTACCCCAGGGTCGGTGCGCCCACCAGCACAACAAGACTACAAGGTACCCGCCCGTCCACCGTTTCGCCGGGCGCTCGACTCACCGGCCCCCACATCGGCGGGATGGTAAGACAGAACCGCTTCAGCCTGGCTCTTGTAGCGAGCACTGGCGTTGTTTTGATGGCAGCCTTAACTTCGAGTTTGCTCGTGCGGCAAGCTTATAAAGGGCAGACCGCGCCGATTCCGGCCAACATCACAGTTCCCACCGCCACCATGGCTGCCAAGGAAACCGATGTTGCGCAACGTCAAACGGATGAAGCACGGGCAAGATCGGCTGCGGCTACAGGAACGGCGGCTCTCGGCGCTACGGCGACCCAGGTTGCCCTCAATGCGTCAGCGGCCCAATTGGCGGTCGGCTTTCTCAACTGTGATACGATGGATTTTGAAATCCTCGAGTCGCCCGTGGATATGACCAGTGCAACCTCCGGCGCAGCGAATGTTGAATTCACATGGCGAGTCAGGAACAAGGCCAGCCTGTCCTACTGCAAATGGGGACAGGCGGGGCAAGAAACAAGACTGGTTCGTGCCGTCGAGGTGGGTGGGCGCTTGGGCACCAGCGTGCCCGTAACGCTCACATGGATTGACGACGATGAATATGCTCTCTCTCTGACAGCCCGACTTGGCATTGGCCAGTATAGTCTAGCGTGGAGGCTGCTTTTGCCCAAGACAAACTCGCCGGGCGGTCCAGAATTACTTGCCACAGCCGTTGTCCTTGCGTCTACGCCAACACGCGCGCCGACTCTGGTGCCGCCGACCCTACCCCTGCCGACGCCAACCTCAACGCCCTGTCCACAAATCGTCTATGAATGTGAATGCAAAGAAAAATGTTCAGGGCGAGATTGCACCACGGTGTGTAAGGAATGCACAAAACAAGAGTGCGGCAAGTAGATGCCCTGTTGGGCAGATTGGATAGTGCGATGAATGCATTGATTTCCGACCGGGCAACTCGAAGGTTGCCGCTGCTCCTTGTCTCGGCCCTGGCTGGTCTTTTCGCGGTGGCTGGTTTGATAGCCGTCGCCAGGCCGACACGGGCGGCCGGGATTACAGACATCAGCTTCGTGGTCAATCCACCCACGCTGACTGCTAATGGCTCTTCGACCGCTTTCATTACGGTCATCGTCTACAGCAACTCTGTCCCCATCTCGAATGTGCTGGTGAGCGGCTATCTCTCGCCCACCGCGTCGGGTCTGGGCAGCATAACTGCATTTGGCCTTACAGATCCAGATGGACACGCCTCCAGCACGTGGACGGCGGGCACTGTTGCCCGTAGTGGCCAGTTAATCGTCGGCGACGGAATCGTATCAAATACAGTCAACATCACACTCACGGCCGGCCCAGTAGACCATATCCCGGTCCTGGTCAATCCCGCCACGCAGATCGCCAACAGCAACGCCACCAGCATCATCACCGCCACAGCATTTGACGTTTACGGCAATACCGTGCCCGGCGAAAACTTGAGCGGTTCCGTCTCGCCCTCGATGGGCAGCTTGAGCGGTTTGGGAACGACTGGCGCCAATGGTCAAACGTCCGGAATATGGAGAGCCGGGACGCTGATCGGCACCGGCACACTCTATGTGACAAATGGCAGCATCACCGGCCAGGCCGCCATTACGCTGACGGTCGGCGAACCCTACACGATTACGCTGCTAGCCAGCCAGACTTACTTGTACGTCGGCGAAACCAGCTCCCTCCTGGCCTACGTCACAGATCGTTTCAACAACCCGGTGGCCTATGGCACCGTCGTCAGCTTCACCAGCAGCCTGGGTAGTCCTGCGCCATTTACTAACACAACGCTCAACGGTTCTACCGCGTCATCCATCAACTCGACCGTGGCCGGAACGGCATACATCACCGCCACAAGTGGATCGGCGCGCGGCTACGCCACAGTGACCTTTGCGCCGGGTGCGCCCGCTACCCTAGTGCTGGAAGCCAGTCCGACCTCGCGGGTGGTCGGCAACAGCAGCGTGCTGACTGCGACCGTTCGCGACCGGTATGTTAACCTCGTTGGCAGTGGCATTGCCGTCACCTTTACCACCGACCTGGGCACTACAGTGTCGCCCCGAAACACGACGAATGGTATTGCGACATCTTCCATCAGCTCGACCGCGGCCGGCACGGCACACATTACGGCTACGACGGCGGGAGCGGCCCCGAACTCGACGGTCGTCACCTTTATGCCGGGGGGGGCTGTCACTATGACGCTTGGAGCCTATCCCCTCACGCAGACCGTCGGCTTGCCCAGTGTGTTGACGGCAACCGTAAAGGACCAGTACGGCAACTATGTGGCAGACGGGACTCGCGTGACGATTACCAACGACTTGGGCGCCGTCATCTCGTCGCCCGTGACGACGATGAGCGGCATCGCCACCTCGACCATCATCACCACCGGGGTCGGCACGGCCCACGTCACCGCCACAAGCGGATTATCGGCGCAAGGCAAAGTCACAGTGACCTTTGTGCCGGATGTACCCGCTGCCATGGCGCTGCAAGCCAGTCCGACCTCGCGAGTGGTCGGCAACAGCAGCGTGCTGACTGCGACCGTTCGCGACCGGTATAATAACCTCGTTGGCAGTGGCATTGCCGTCACCTTTACCACCGACCTGGGCACTACAGTGTCGCCCCGAAACACGACGAGTGGTATTGCGACATCTTCCATCAGCTCGACCGCGGCCGGCACGGCACACATTACGGCTACGACGGCGGGAGCGGCCCCGAACTCGACGGTCGTCACCTTTACGCCCGGCACGCCGATGACCATCACGGTTCAGGTCAAAGAGTCCAATCTGACTCCCAATAGTGGCCAGACGGCAATGATCACAGCCACCGCGGTTGATAATTTCAATAATCCTGCCCCAGGCTACCAATTGAACGGAACGTTGGTGCCTCCTTCGCTAGGTAGCCTCAGCAGCCTGAGCCTAACCGACGGTTACGGGCGGGCTTTCGGCACCTGGACGGCGGGCAATATCGTTGTCAGTGGACGGTTAAGCGTGACCTACGGCACCCGCACTGGCACCGCCGACATTGCACTGCTTCTGTCCAAACCACAGACCGTCAGCGTTCAAGTCGTCTCGCCCACGCTCTTTGCCAACAGCGGCATGACCACCCTGATCACTGCAACGGTGCGTGATCTGGGTAACAATCCCATTCCAGGCGCCGCAGTGAGCTTTAGCCTTGCGCCGTCAACACTCGGCAGCGACCCCGCATCCGCAACGACAGACAGTAAGGGCCGTGCGACCAGCACTTGGACGGCAGGCAGCCTGGCCGGCAACGGGACGGTTACAGCCAACGCAAGCAGCTCCCTCGGCAGCGCCATTGGCTCGGCCCCGATTACGTTGACAGCGGATATGCCCTACCGCCTGACCCTCCAGGCCGATCCCGCGTCACCCGTCGCCGGCATCGGCAGTATATTGATGGC
Organism: uncultured Anaerolineae bacterium; assembly: GCA_964353405.1. GTDB lineage: Bacteria > Chloroflexota > Anaerolineae > Fen-1058 > Fen-1058 > JBGLNJ01. The sequence continues at coordinate 5,051 of CAYGWJ010000090.1, read as the reverse complement.
GACCGTCTTGGATCGCTTCAGCAACCCGGTTACTGATGGCACGTGGGTCACCTTCACCAGGGACTTGGACTTGGCTACCATCTTGTCGCCTGTGTCAACAACCCTTGGGGTGGCCAAGTCTCAGATCAATTGGACGGGGGTCGGCCCGGTTCTCATCACGGCCACCAGCAGTCCGGCGACAAGCACAATTACCGTCAATTTTGAGCCGAATGTGTCGCTCTTTGCCACGCTGCAGGCAAACCCGGTGACTCAAACGGTTGGCTACAGCAGCACATTGACAGCCACGATTCGAGATCCGTACACCAACCTGGTCCGCGATGGGACTCTTGTCACATTCACCACCAGCATCGGCAACGTTTCACCTCCCGCCAGCGTCACAGTCAAGGGCATCGTCACGTCCTCCATCGTCGTGACGCAGTCCAGTGTGGCCTACATCACTGTCACGAGTGGACTGGCCCAAGGCACAACAACGGTGACCTTCCGGGCCGGCGCACCCACCACGACGACGGTGGAGCTCAAGACCCGCGCTCTCATTGTCAACACGGGCACCAGCACCGCCATAACCGCGACGCTCGTTGATACCTATAGCAACCCGGTTCCGGGAGCGACGCCGACCGGTTATCTTTTGCCCGCCACACTGGGCAGCCTGAGTTGGCAAAGCCCAACCACCGATCTGAAGGGTCAAGCCTTTGGCCGCTGGTGGGCCGGCACAGTCCCGGGCAGCGGCGTGCTCGTCGTGAATGGCGCCAGTGTCACCGTCACGCTGGCGCCGAGGACGGTCTTTTTGCCTGTTGTGATGAGAAACTTTCCACCCATCCCGACTGGCACATTGATCAGGATCAACAGCGGTGCAGACAACACGTTTCAAATCACAGTCACCCTGCAAGTGTCGGCAAGCGTGCAAGCGGATTACACAGAATGGATGCGGTTCAGTAACGACTTTGTCAAGTGGGGCGACTGGGTAACCTTTGCTCCGACGGCAACCTGGAAGCTTGATCCCCGCAACGGCCTGAAAACGGTCTATGCTCAATTCGCAGGGCATGGGGGAGGCGTCTCGGCTCCAATATCTGATGACATCCTCCTTTTCATAGATGGCGACTTTATACAGCCAGACCTGACCAGTTGGAGCCTGGATCCGGGCAACGCGCTCGGTGTGACCGTTGCCCCGGAACCGGGCAGTGCGACCAGCCCGGCTGGACGATTGGGCAGCCCCTCTTATGCATGCAATAACGTGCCGAAAGGCTATGGGAGCATATCCCAATACTTTGTCATGCCGTACGTTCCCGAGGGCCAAAGCCTCGTCCTCAGATTCAATTATCATATCGTCACATCAGACATTAATCTTGGGCTGGATGACAGATTTGACCGGTTTGAGGTGCTATTGAATGCCACTCCGGTTTTCAAAGACATGAACCAGGACAAACCCAACAAGTGGCCGTCGCCGTGGCCACCGCCGCCACCGGCGGTATGCGCCGTTTACGACCTGGGCAGCCAAGACAGGACCATTGCTATAACAGGCAATCCAGCTATAGCAGGCAATCCAGGCAGCAACATCAATGTCACGTTCCGCGTATATAATCTGTATGACAACAACTACAACACATACGTGTATCTGGACAACGTCCGGTTGGAGCTTCAAGGCCGCACTTACGACTTGAGCAACGAGGCGCCTTCACTGCCAGAAACACCAGACGGACGCACGGGGCGGTGAGAATGTTTCTAGTCAGTGACCATGAATGTCTTTGCCCCTGGGACTTCCCAGGGGTTGACGGCACCGCTTTTATTTACGACATCGCGCTGGCCCCGCTGGAACTGGCGGGGCTAGCGCGTCTAAGGCAGGGATTGATTTCTGAAGCTCGTGGGGCTGTGCTCGAAATCGGCGCCGGCACCGGCCGCAACTTTCCTCACTATGCACAAGGCGCGCGCGTCTTTGCGCTTGACGAAAGCGCCGAGATGCTGACCACAGCGCGCAAACGACCGTGCCGGGTGTGTGCCACCGTCACCCGCGGCGATGCGCAGACCTTGCCGTTTGCTTCTCGGGCGTTTGACACGGTCGTCGGCACGCTGGTCTTGTGCAGCATCCTCGATCCGCCGCGCGCGCTGTCCGAGATTCGCCGCGTGTTGCAGCCGGGCGGCAAGCTGCTGCTTCTCGAGCACACGCGCGGGCATCATCCTGTGGCCGCCGCGCTCACCGATGTGCTGAATCCGGCCTGGTTTGCATTGAATGGCAGTTGTCACCTCAATCGCCAGACGGCGCGCACGGTGGTTGAGGCCGGGTTCAACCTGAGCCGCGTCGAGCGTCACGCGGGCGGCATCGTGCAAGTGATCCGGGCGACCGCCTAGCAGAGCCACATGTCTCAGCAGCGCGTTTTTCTTCTCTTCACCACAGGCATCGTCGGCCTGGTATTTTTGGGCTGCGTGATCCTGGGTGTGACGATCTATATCAACTTGCCGGCCTGGTTGCCGCCAAGCGCCACACCGTCGGACCGCCCGTCGGGCGCAGCCGCTGCCACTGGCCCTGCGCCAGCGCCCTGGCACATTCAAGCGCCGCCGGAGTCGGCTACCCCGCCGACGACCCTGACCCGCGAGCCGGTGCTGACCGACCAGCCGGAAAATGCAGCGCCACTCGCGACGCGTACCCCGGCGCCCGTGACATTGCCCGCCAACGCAACTTTGTCGCCCCAGCCTCCCCAAGCCGTCGCGACGCCGACACCGGCCAGGACGGCAGACCTGCCGACCATTGCTGCGATCCCGGCCGGCACCCCGTCGTCTCCCACGCCGACGGCCAGCGCCGTCATCTCACCCGTGGCCACGGGTACCTCCGGACCGACGGGCGCCGCCTCCACGGCCAGACCAACCGCATCCAGCACGTCTACGCCGACATGGACGGCAACCCCTTCACCTTCGCCCACCGTCGTTCAGGGTGGTGGAGGCGGTCTACGTGGAGAGGCAGGCGGCATGGCCGTGACGGTTGTGAGCGTCACCCGGCATGACGACGCGGGGCTAATCGAATTGGTTGTGGAGGTGATCCTTGAAAACGTCAGCCGAAACGAAGAGGTGTATTACCATCCGCTATTTTTCGGCCTTCAGGACTCGGAGGGTAATGGGTATGAGGCTTCACTGTTTGCGCCCGACCCCAGCCTGACGGAAGGCGCGTTGGCCCTGGGCGCTAGTGACAGAGGGAATGTCGCTTTCGAAATCACACAAACGGCACGGGGATTTGTTTTGACGTATGACCTGAGTAGCCTGGGCGGTGATTACGAGGTGATTCAAATAGACCTGGGGCAATAGAACCCACCCAGACTAGTTCCGGATAACCCCGCCTGCCATTTCGATGGCGCGCGTACCGTAATCCACCAGTTGCGTGGTGTGAGTGACCATGACGATCGTGACCTCCGTCCTGGCATGGATGTCTCGGAACAAGCCCATGATCTCCCGTTCCGTTTGCTCGTCCAGGTTGCTCGTCGGCTCATCGGCCAGCAAGACCTGCGGCTGCCGGATCAGGGCACGGGCGATGACGACGCGCTGTTGCTGTCCGGCTGAAAGCTGGCGCGGGTAGACCGCCAGCTTGTCCGACAGGCCGACCAATTCCAAAAGCTGTGCCGCTCGCTCATAGGGGTTGGGACCGGTGTGGTTCGTTCCAAAGGCCGTCGGCAGAGCCACGTTCTCTGAAACCGTCAGCGAAGGAAGCAGGCTGGGAAACTGGAACACAAAGCCGATTTTTCGATTGCGCAGCAGAGACTGTTCTCGATCTGACAGGCTCCACAGGTTGACGTCTCCCAGCCTCACCTCGCCCGAGGTGGGCTTGACCAGGCCGGCCGCCAGATTGAGCAGAGTCGTCTTGCCGGAGCCAGACCGACCGGTGATGATGACAAACTCGCCTTGCTCCACCTCCAGCGTCACGCCGCGCACGGCCGCGACGGCGACCTCCTTGCTGACCTTGTAGGTTTTGGTAACATTACGCAGCGCGATCATGCTCACTCCCTCATCGCCAGAGCCGGGTCCTGCCGGCTGACCCGGTAGGCGGGAATGAAAGCCGCCAGAGTCACTCCGCCCAAGGCCACGGCGAGTCCGCCGCCCACCAGCGTGACCAGCGACGGCAGGGAGGGAAACAGAAACGGTATCCCCAGCGACCGCATGAGCAGGTCTCTAAAGAGGTAGGTGGCCAGGCAGGCCAGTGCAATCCCGACCGCGCCACCATCCACCGCCAGGAGGGCCGCCTCGGCCAGGATGGACTGGAACACAAAACCGCGTGTCGCGCCCAGCGCGCGCAAGACGCCGATCTCGCGCCGGCGCTCGTTGGCCGCCATCGAAAAGATCAAGCCGATCAGCACGAGCGACAGCAGCAGCGTGATGCTCAGGATCGCCAGCATCCCGCGCAGCAAGCCCGTGATCTGTTGGCGGAAGGCCTGGAACATGTTCGGGCTTTCGATGGGCGTCACGCCGGGCACCTTTTGTAGAATGTCCACCGCCACCTGGCTCGTCTTCAGCCCCGGCTGCACCTGGACCAGCACCGCCGAGACGCTGTTGGCCGGGATCTCGAGCGGACGTTCGGCCCGCGTCTTGGAGATGCGGGCCACGTCCTGCGCCGTCTCAAACGTCAAGAACATGGTCTGGTCCAGCCCCGTGCCGGTCGGCGCCAGGTTGCCTTTGAGCGTGATAAAATAGCCAAAGAGCTTGATGTTCTCTTCGCCTTCCGGGGTGAACACGTAGCTTCCGCCGACGGCTTCGCCCAGGCGCAACTCGTGGCCCAGCTTTTGCTTGAGCCACGGCTCGATGGTAAAGTCGGTCCTGGGATCAAAGGCCACCATGAACATGTCGGACACGGCGCAGCATGCGGCGTTCGAGAGCGACGAGAGATACAGTTGGGGTGAAGCCGCCGCCACACCCGGGACGCGCACGATTTTTTCGGCATGGCTCACAATCAGTTTGACACTTTGAAATTTTTAGACCGGCATATATGGCGCAAAAGCGGCTTCTTACGCACTTACGCCTGTATATGGGGGCGAAGAGCCAACCCCGGCGCGGGAAAAATCTCGCCAAGTGTCAAA
>CAYGWJ010000089.1:0-9652 GCA_964353405.1 uncultured Anaerolineae bacterium | reverse complement strand
CCCGGCGCGCTTTATCCTCGTCGGCACGATGAACCCGGAAGAAGGCGACCTGCGCCCGCAACTGCTCGACCGCTTTGCGCTGTGCGTGGACATCCAGGGCATCCGCGACCCTGGCGCGCGCATGGCGATCCTCGAGCGCAACCTGGAATTCGAGTCCGACCCGGAGGACTTTAGGGCAGAATGGGAGCCGCGCGAAAAGCATCTCTCCGACGAGATCGAAAAAGCGCGCCTGTTGCTCCCGCAGGTCCGGCACACGCAGACCGACCTGGCCGCTATCGCTTCGCTGATGGCCGGGCTGGGCGTGGACGGCCACCGGGCCGACCTGGTCATCCTCAAAACGGCCCGCGCGCATGCCGCGTTCCAGGGACGCACGCACATCACGCGCGAAGACATCCTGCTGGCCGCCGAGCTGGCCCTCCCGCATCGGCTCAAGCGCGGCCCGTTCCAGGATCGCGAGATGACGTCCGACGATCTTGAGGAACGCCTTGAGCAGGCCGAAAGCGACGCCAGCAGTGCAGAGCAAGCAGTGCCCACCGAAGTCCCCGAGCCAGGCGGCGCTAAAAAAAAACACTAGGCTCTGGTGAGCCTCAGCCCAGCACCTCGCCGCAGACGGGCCGGCCCGACGCCATGCCGCAGTTCATGAACGCCGCCAACCAGGACGAGCACTGGTGGGACGGCGGCCAGCCGGTGGATGTGGGCGAGACATTCGAGGTGCGCAAGCTCGGCACCCCGCTGGACAAGATGACACGCGCCACGGGCGGGCGGCGTTCCACGACCAAGACCAAGCGCAAGCGGGGCCGTTATGTCCAGGCGCGGCCTTCCCCCGGCGACCCTTCCGACCTCGCCTTTGATGCCACACTTCGCGCGGCCGCTCCCGAGCAGCTCAGCCGTGATAAAAAGGGCCTTGCGCTCGCCGTCCGCTCACAGGACTATCAAAAGAAAGTGCGTGTCCGCAAGGCTTCGAACCTCATTCTGTTTCTGGTGGACGCGTCGTGGTCTATGGCCGTGGCCGAGCGGATGCAGGCGACGAAGGGCGCCATCATGTCACTCCTCACCGATGCCTATCAGCGCCGCGACCGCGTGGGGCTGGTCGTGTTCCAGAAGGATCAGGCGCGCGTGGTGCTGCCTCCCACCAACAGCGTGGAACTGGCGCAAAAGGCGCTCAAGGATATTCCCGTCGGCGGCAAGACGCCGCTTTCCGCCGGGCTAAACCTGGCGCACAAGGTCATCCGGCAGGAATTGCGCCTGCACAAGGACGTGATGCCGCTGATGATCGTGCTGACCGACGGGGCGGGGAATGTTTCGATGACTGAAATGCCCGCGCAAGAGGAAGCCTATCGCTTTGCCGAGTTGATCCACGAGGACGACGTCCGCGCCGTGGTCATCAACATGGAGCACGCGGCCTTTGACCAGGGGTTGGCGGCGCAGTTGGCCCAGCATCTCGACGCGCCATGCTACACGCTGCGCGAACTCAAAGCCGAGTCGCTCTACCAGACTGTGCGCACAGAGCTTGACACCGCGCCGCAAAAGAAATAGCCGGACCGAAAGGGTTTCCGCCAAAGGCAACCCTGCGGGTCCTTTATACCTCTGCCACAATCCGGTGATACAACTCCGGCCGGCGATCCCCGACCGTGTCCATCTCGAACACGCCCGGCTCGACGATGAGCCGTTTTTGTCGCGCCAGTGCCGGATCAAAGGTGGCGGTAATGATCGTCTCGTCGGTCGTCTGGGCCATCGCCAGCCGTCGGCCCGAAGGGTCAATGATCTGGCTCTTGCCAATGAACGACGCGCTTCGCTCCGTCCCGGCTCGATTGACGGCCACGACGAACACACGGTTCTCTACCGCCCGCGCCGGCGCGATAAAATCCGGCGCCGTGTCCGCGCCGTGCGGCCAGTTCGTCGGCACGGCGATAATGTCCGCGCCTTCCAGCGCCAGGCAGCGCGCCGCCTCCGGGAAGCGTAGATCGTAGCAGATCAACATCCCGATGCGGCCGATGGGCGTGTTGAACACGCGATAGGGGTCCGGACCAGGCCCCGTCATCATGTCCACGCCGAGGAATGGCAGGTGCGTCTTGCGGTATACGCCGACGAGTCCCTCCGGCCCGCACAGCACCGCCGAGTTGTAGATCGTATCGCCTGCATCTTCCAGCATCCCCACGATGGCGTACACGCCCAGTTCCTTGCATGTCGCCGCAACGGCCCGAGTGGAGGGCCCCGGCACTCGCTCACTCGCCATGCGCGCCTCGTCAATGTCATCAAAGACATAACCCGAAAGCGCGCACTCGGGGAATACTACGAGCTTGGCACCTTGCGCAGCGACCTCGTCAATCAGGCTGAGGATGCGCACAAGGTTCTCGCGCACCAGGCCAATCTTGGGATCGAACTGGATCCCGGCCACGGTGATTTGATTTGAATTTGTCATTCAGCGTCCCTCACTCGTGTATTCTGTAGCGCGATCTGCCACACCTGCACTGCGCGCAGGCGCAAGTGTCCGCTATTCGCCATCCGCCATTGGCTATCCGCGATAGGCCCACCGATCGTCTTGTGTGATGCAGTTCTGCAGCTTGGCGGCCACCTCAGCCAGCGTCTTGCCTTCCACGCGCTCGACGCTGACGCTGGTCGGCGCGACCTGGCGCAGGAATTGTTCAAGCTTCGGCGAAACGCTCCACGGCTGTCCGGCGCTGCCCAGGAGTGTAATGACGTGCTTGTCGCCGTGGACGCGTAGCGCGTCGTCGTGACTGAACCCGCTCGTCACGCGGAACTGGAGCGCATACGGCGCCAGCATCGCCCACACGTCCGGCCCGGCCGTTTGCGGCAGCAGCACGTACTGACTGTTGTAGCCCAGCTGGGTTGGCGGCAGGTCCACGCCCGCGATGGCGATCGTCACATCGGTGTAATAGTGATGCAGGATCATCTCGTAATCGTAGCCGCGCTCGGCCATCAGCTTGGCGCCATCCTGGCACATGCCGATACCGTGACCCAAGAGCGGCGGTGGTGATTTAGTGAGGCAGTCTACTGCCTGGCACCATAGCGCGTTGCCGCCCCACGCTTCGGCCACTGACCTGGTGCGCCCGCTGCAATGCCCAAAGAAATACGCGGTGGCAATCCGGTCGCCGTACTTGAGATACTGCCCCGCCGTGGACATCACTGACGCATCGGTGTTCGGGGATGTGTCCGGCGACCAGACCTGGCAGTGATCGGTGGTGCAAATGTCGGCATCCGGGGCATGCCTCGGCTTGCCCAAAGGGATCAAGGTCGCCATGGCATACGTGCGCGCCGCCACGGCTTGCGCCTTGAGCGCCTCGATAGGCCATGAGGCCGACATCTCGCGCGGCAACACGCCGCGCAAGTATTCTTCCAGGTCCATGAGTTGAACTTGCGGCGGTGGCTGCGGATCCAACTTGGCCCGATTGGTCAAGACACGGATGTTTGGCATGGGGGATTTCCCTTCAATCGTTCGAGATCAAAGGATTTGTTTCAGCAAGGCCGGGTCCGCGTTGCCGCCCGAGACCACCACGCCCACCCGCTTGCCTTCAACGCCTTTCACCTGGCGCGTCAAGAGTGCCGCCACGGGCACCGCGCCCGTCGGCTCGGCCAGCAGCTTCATGCGGATCAGCATAAAACGCATGGCCTCTATCACTTGCGCGTCGGCGACGAGCACAATGTCTTCCACCAGCCTCCGCATGATCTCAAACGTGATGGCGCCCAGGCAGGTGGTGCGGATGCCATCGGCGATGGTATCGGGCACGGGGATGGTGACTCGCATCCCCGTCCGCAGCGATTGCCACGCGTCGTTAGCCGGTTCGGTCTCGACGCCGATGACACGCACGCCGGGGCGCATCGCCGTGGCCGCCGTCGCACAGCCCGAGATCAATCCGCCGCCGCCCACCGGCGCCAGCAGCACGTCGAGGTCGGGCATGTCCTCAAACAGCTCCATCGCCGCCGTGCCCTGACCGGCGATGATGTGTGGATGGTCAAACGGCGGGATGACGGTCAACTTGCGTTCTGCGGCAAGCTGCTGCGCGATGGCTTCGCGGTCGCCCGTCAGCCGGTCGTAGAACACGACCTCTGCGCCATAGCCGCGTGTGGCGTCTACCTTGATGGGAGACGCGTCCGAGGGCATGACGACGACGGCGGGGACGTTCAGCACTTTGGCTGCCAGCGCCAGCCCTTGCGCGTGATTGCCGGACGAGAACGCCACCACGCCGCGCCGTCGCTGTTCCGGCGTCAGGAGCGAGAGCGCGTTGTACGCGCCGCGAAACTTGAACGCGCCCGCGCGCTGGAGGTTTTCGCACTTAAAGTACACGCGGCAGCCAGCCATCCGGTCAAACGTTTCCGAGGTGATGATGGGCGTGCGATGCGCCTGCCCGTGCAGTCGCGCGGCTGCGGCTTGAACGTCGGTGAAGGTGACAGTAGTGTTGCTCATGCGGGTTGGCCTTGATACACAACGTGCCGCATCGGTGGACGCGGCACGTTGAATGAAGAGTTGGTCTGCCGGGAATTGCTTCTACACGACAACTGGTTCGACAGTCAAACGAGGAACAAAGACAGTGCGAACCTCCGGCACAAGCTTCATTCGCACGAACACAACTTGCTCCCCTGCTTGCTGTTTCGCGCGAGCAAGTTCCAGGTTGGCTGCTGCGAGTTCAGCATCATTTTCAGGGAGAAAAATGATAAACGCGCCTGCAGGAACACGCTCGGTCAACTTGGAGTCGTACACGGCCTCAAGCATGAACATTTCAAACAGATCATGATTGCGCTTGAATTGCTCCTCACGATTCATTGCGCCACCTCTCGTATCGTTCTCGATAGAACTCCCAATGCATTTTTACATCACGCAGAGCAAGGGTCAATGCAATGCCATAGTCATCCAGCTTTAACTCTTGTGCCTCTTGTGAACCATCCGGGCGAGAAATGCCCTTGTGGGCATACCCATGCGCCGTGTCAAAACGCACGATGGCCTGCCACTTGCCCTGAATCCGGGCGCGATATTGAACCGAAAACTCGACCACCGGAACGCCTTCACGCTCAAGATGAACCAGGATCTCGTCATCCTGAGTAAGGGTCACAACAAAGTCTTGACGCTTGCGTTCAAGTCTCGTCATCGGTTCCAGTGTATCACAAGAGCAGTTTTGCCGCAACAAAAAAAAGAACCCTGGCGAAGGTTCCAATCTCCGCAAGGGTTCGAGTTCTTACTGCCTCGGCCTGCGATCTCCACCGCCGCTGCGCCGGTCACTGCCTCCGCGACTGTCGCTGCCACGACGATCTCCACCGCGGTCGCCACCTCGGCGATCCCCCCCACGGTCGCCGCCGCTGGGTCGCCCACCGCCGCGCGGAGAATCGTGCTCGCGCGCTTCTTCCGGCGTCCAGCCTTGCAGAACGGCCTGGCGGCTCAGGCGAATCTTGCCTGCCGGGTCAATGTCGGTGATCATGACCATCAGCTCGTCGCCGAGCTTGGCCACGTCTTCGACCTTGTTCACACGGTAATCGGCCAGTTGCGAGATGTGCACCATCCCGTCCACACCCGGCATGATTTCCACAAACGCGCCAAAGTCGGCCACACGCACGACCTTGCCCGTGTAAATCTTGCCGATCTCGGGCGTCTCGGTGAGCGCCTCGATGCGGGCACGCGCCACGTCGGCGGCCGCGCCGTCGGTCGCAGCAATGTAGACCGTGCCGTCTTCTTCGATGTCAATCTTGACGCCGGTCTCGTCCTGGATGCCGCGAATGACCTTGCCGCCAGGGCCGATGACCGCGCCGATCTTGTCCACCGGGATGTGAATCGTCGTGATGCGCGGCGCATAGGGCGAAAGCTCAGGGCGCGGCTCGGGCATGCACTCGCGGATGACGCCCAGAATTTGCAGGCGCGCTTCGCGCGCTTGCGCCAACGCCTGCTCCAGGATTTCGTAGCGCAGGCCTTTGACCTTGATATCCATTTGCAGCGCTGTGATGCCGGCTTCCGTGCCCGCGACCTTGAAATCCATGTCACCCAGGTGGTCTTCCATACCCTGGATATCGGTCAGCACGGCGTAGCGTTCGCCGTCGGCGATGAGGCCCATCGCGATGCCGCCCACCGGCGCTTTAATCGGCACACCCGCATCGAGCAGCGCCAGCGTGCTGCCACACACCGAAGCCATCGAAGTGCTGCCATTCGAAGACAGGACCTCACTCACCAGGCGGATGGTGTAAGGAAATTCCTTTTCCGGCGGAATGACGGCGGCAAGTGCGCGTTCGGCCAGCGCGCCGTGGCCCACCTCGCGGCGGCTCTGGCCGCGCAGGAAGCGCGTCTCGCCGGTCGAGTAGGGCGGAAAGTTATAGTGGTGCATGTAGCGCTTGGACTCGCCCGACGAGACCAGGTCTTGGATTTCCTGCTGGTCGCGCGGAGTGCCCAGCGTGGCGATGGTGAGCACCTGCGTTTCGCCACGCGTGAACAGGCCCGAGCCATGCGCGCGTGGAGAAAGCCCCGTCTCGGCAGACAGCGAACGAATTTGCGTCAGCGTGCGGCCATCGGGCCGGATGCCTTCGCGGAGGATGCGACCGCGCACGGCCGCTTTCAATTCGTCGTGGAACACTTGTTTGATCTGCGCCGGTTCAATCGCTACGCCAGTCGCTTCGACTTGTTCGCCGCTGGCTTCCTCAGTCAGCTCGGCGATGACTTGTTCTTCCAGTTCATCGAGCGCGTCGTTGCGGGCGTCCTTATCGAACGTCGAGTTGAGGATGCCCGCGATGCGCCCATTGAGCCTGCCCTTGACCGCCGCCACGACCTCTTGTGCCACGGCGAAGGAGGTGTACCCGGCTTTGGGTTTGCCCAGCGCTTCGCGCATCTGGTTTTGAAGCGCTATGATGGGCTGCATCTGCTCGTGACCAAAGCGAAGCGCCTCGATCATCAGGTGCTCCGGCAGCTCGTTCGCGCCGCACTCGACCATGAGGATGGCATCGGCCGTGCCGGCCAGCCGCAGGTCCAGCCTGCTTTCGGTCATTTGCGAAGCCAGTGGGTTGACGACCAAGTGTTCGTTGATGTAACCCACGCGCACTGCACCGACCGGCCCACCGAACGGAATGTCGCTGATGGACAGCGCCGTCGAAGCGCCAATAATGCCCAGGATGTCAATCTGGTGCTCCAGGTCCGTGGACAGGCTGGTGATAATGACCTGCACATCATTGCGCAAGTCCTTGGGGAACAACGGGCGAAGCGGTCGGTCGGTCAGGCGGCAGACCAGAATCGCGCCCTCGGTGGGACGCCCTTCGCGGCGAAAGTACGAGCCGGGAATCTTGCCTGCCGCGTAAAGGCGCTCTTCATAATCCACGCTGAGCGGGAAAAAGTCCATGCCCTGGCGTGGTTCGCGGGACATGGTAGCCGTGCAGAGCAAGAGTGTGTCGCCCTGCCGCACGGTGACGGAGCCGTTGGCCTGCCCGGCCAGCTTGCCGGTTTCGATGGTGATCTCGTCAGAGCCGACGGTGGTCTTGAAGATTTTACTCGTTAGCATTGTTTAACCTCCAGGCCGGACAGCAGGAATGCTGACCTGCTCCGGCTGCGATGATGGGTCCGGCGCGGAGGTCAGGGACTGGAAACTGGCTCGCAGGATTTTCATGCGGGACACTTTCCAATTCCTGCGCTCTCTGCGCCGGGTCTGCGAATGGCAGATAGCGGATAGAAAATCGTCTGTGACAGATTACCGGCAGTTTAGAAATAACAAAAGCCTATGGACTTGCTTCAGCCATAGGCTAGAATCCACCTGCGTTAATTGCTAGCCACCTGCAATCGGCTACCCGCCATCCGCTACAGGCTACTTGCGCAACCCTAAGCGGTTCAGGATACCCTTGTAACGATCCGGGGCCTCGCGGCTCAGGTACGCCAAATGGCGACGGCGCTGGCCCACCAGTTTGAGCAGGCCGCGACGGCTGTGCTCGTCGTGCTTGTGAGCCTTGAGGTGCTCGGTCAATTGATGGATGCGAGTCGTCAGGATGGCAATCTGGACTTCGGGCGAACCGGTATCCCCCGTGTGAAGATGGTACTCGTTGATGATGGTGTCTTTCTCAGTTTTCGACAGCGCCACGTCACGCGCTCCTTCTAGTTTCGTTTGTCTGAATCAGTGACGCGGATTCTACCACAGGAGTTGTAATCAGTCAATCATCAGCCGGGCCGCGCAACTCTTATGCCAGCGGCAACATGCCCCACGTGACTTGAGATGTCAAGATCGCGCAAGAGCTGGTCGCCGTTGTTCCAAAGCCAGTAGCCAGCGCCAGCAACCGTGCAGCAACAGCACAACAGCAACACCACGACGACAATGATGATAATCGTCCTGGTGTTGCTCTTGGCGGGCGGCGGGCTGAGGGGTGGTTGAGATGGATATTCCATTCCTATGTAATCTCTCCTCTTGTGAATGAATGTGGTTCAAGACTCGGGCGTCATGGAGCACGCATCAGGCCAACGGCAACATTCGCCACGGCAGCTGCGACAGGCCCCGCATGATTTCATCACGATTCTGCAACACAACTACGCCAAGGCCCAGGATACAGCAGCAACAGCACAACAGCAAGACGACGATGGCGACGATAAGCCATATGCGGTTGTTGCTCTTCTTCGGCTCGGGCGGCGCCAGGGGCGCTTCCGGCGGCGGAGGCGTTGGAGGCGGCAACGGCTCTGGCGTCGGTGGCGTGACCACCGGCTCAGCCACCATTGTCGGCTCCGCCAACGCGGTGGGCGTAAACTCGACCGTCGGCACAGCCGGTTCAGACGGCGGCTCGGCGGGCAGTTCGAGCGGGCGGCCAGCGATCGTCGTCGCCTCTGACGAAGGCCCAACCGGAGCTGGCAGCTCAGGCTCGGATGGAGGTGGCGTGGTCGGCTTGCCTCTTTCAGGGATCAGCAAGGTCGGCTCCGAATCGGGCAGCAGTAGAGTTTCCACAAGATTTCTCCTCTCTTGAATGCTAGGGCAGGTTGATGGTGTTGCCACTGCCCAGCGCCGCGCAGATGCCCAGGCCCGGGATCGCCACACCCATTGCGATCGCAATGATAGCGATGCAGCAACCCAGACCCCACAACGCCAGCCCGATCCAACCGATGATGACGGCGGCCTGGGCCAACCCTTCACCTGTCACCTGGCCATAGCGGTTGCGGATGTCGTTCTTGGCCGAATTGCCCGCGACGATGCCGACAATGCTGCCAATGAGGGGCAGAAAACCGATGAGGCCCAGAATACTGGCAATCAGTCCGATGACGGCAGCCGTGCTGGTCTGCGGCGCGGGTGGCGGATACTGAGGGGGATACTGCGGCGGGTATTGGGGCGGATACTGTTGTGACATATGGCTCTCTCCTGAATTTTATCGAGCGCGTCAAGCCGGTCCCGAGTTTTCCCGATGGCGCGCCCGTTGTTGACCAAGTAGCCACCAGGCAACCGTCACGACGGCGACGAGCAAGACCACCGCCAAAATGGCCGGAACAATGACGGCTATCAGCGAAGGTGCGCGGCACGTTCGCGTGGACAGTGCTTATCCAAGCCGTCATGTGTACTTGGACTTTGGACTACGACAACGTCTTGGCGTAGGCCGCCAAGCTCAATTGCACTCTGACTTGCACCTTAACACATTGATTATACGCGCAGCGGCGCTGTCCGAGTTGACTTTTTGATCACCGGTCGGTAGGGGCGACGGT
>CAYGWJ010000088.1:0-26019 GCA_964353405.1 uncultured Anaerolineae bacterium | reverse complement strand
GCGGTTCATCGTGCCATCGTCTTTCATGGCGTTGCTGGTCACGTTGTGCGTGTCGGGCACCTGCTTGACCAACACTAGACTGTTGTACGTCCGGGCAGATATCATGCGCTCCTCCGTGCTCTTTCGGGGTAGTGACAAAAGAATTACTCTGCTGTCGAGCGCCAGGTGGAAGCCTTCTGCTCCATTTCATCTTGCTTCTATCGGCGGGAAACAAACGGCCTGGCTGCGATGCAAAATCGCCAGGGCTTGGACAACCACGGTTCCGGAACAGAGTTTAGCCCAACGCGCGGGCCGGTGGCGACGTGATCGTCGGGAATCGGCAGCGCATCTTCGAGCCACAGCTCTGCGCCGCGCCGAGCGCACAAGTCTGCGCCGTTGAGCGCGCGAGTGATTTGGAGCGCCTGCGCCAACTTGGCTGGGCCGCTGCATAAATCAAACCCCGTGCGGCCTTTGCGGTTACGCTCCATCACCGAAATACCTTCCAACGGCTCCAAGGCCCGTACGAGCACCGCCGCCGGAGAGCCCTCGGCTTCCGTGACGACGTTGAACATCCAGTGCATCCCATAGGTAAAGTAGACGTAGGCACGACCGGGCGCGCCGAACATCATGTCGTTGCGCGCCGTGCGCCCGACCGAAGCGTGGCTGCCCAAATCATCACCGCCGATGTAGGCTTCGGCCTCGACGATGCGCCCGGACAGCCGCCGGCCACCAAGGCGGCGAACCAATCGCTTGCCTAACAGCAAGCGCGCAACGGTCAATGTGTCTTGAGCAAAGAAATCGCGTGAAAGGCGCATCCACTTGGCTACCCCCTTCCCCGGTTGCGAAGCAAAGGGGGAAGGGCCGGGGAGGGAGGTCCGTTTGACGGCGCGGGCATAATCACCTAGAATATCCCCTGTCGGCTGCGCCGAATGTAACACCAATTGGCCGGTTCGTCAACTCGCGCGCGGAGGTCACAATGGATAATCTCGCAGGGTGGATTGTCTTCTTTCTCGTCGTCGCTCTAGTGGCTGTGATGGCGATGAGTCTCCGCGCGCGCCGCCGTGGCGCGCCCGGCGCGCCGCCCATCGAGACACCGGCGGTCATCGAGACGCCCGCGCCAGAGGCCGCCCTTGAAACGCCGCTGGCGGAAGCCGTGGTCAAAGCACCCGCCGTGACCAGGCCGCCTGAAGAGCCGCCAGTTGAGGTTGCGGTTCAGTCGCCTCCGGCGCAAGTTCCATCGGAAACGCCGCCGTCGCCGGAGGTCGTCACTGCGCCTGTTGCGATACCCCCTTCGCCTCCCGCCGTGCCAGCGCTAGAGTCGGTCACGCCGCCGGTGGGGAGTCTGCCGTACTCTATTCAAGCTCCCGTGGTTCCGCAATTCTTGGAAGCCATCACCGTCAACGGCAAACCGCGCCGATTTGCGCTGGATCGAACCGTGCTCACGATTGGCCGTGCGCCCGGCAACGACATTGTAATTAGCGACGAGTTTCCTGGCGCGGCTTCAGTAGCCGACCGCCACGCACGCGTCGAGCTGCGCGATGCCTGGGTCATCATCGAATCCGTCAGCCCCGGCGCAGCGCTGTTCGTCAACGGCCAGCCGACCGGGCGCAACATCTTGCGGAACGGCTGGCGCGTCACGCTGGGCGAGCTGAACCTCAAGTTCCGCACCGCCAGGCTGGGCACCGCACCCCTCGCCGAGCCCGAAGTCGAGGCGATCCCGCCGGGAGCGGAGACGCCGCATGTGCCGGCGCCGTCGGGGCTGGCGCCGCTACCCGACGGCGCGGTGCTGATGAATCGCTACCTCGTGCTGGAGACGCACAGCGAAACCCCTTCACTTAACAAATATGTGGCAGAGGGTCTTCAGCCCGTGCTGCGTTGCGCCAAGTGCGGCTCTGACTCGAACGAGCCCCGGCAAAAGGCCTGCCGCAACTGCGGCGCCTCGCTGGCCGACAACACCCCCTACTATCCGCATTACCAGATCAAGGAAAGCCTCGACCCGCAAATCTTTGACTCGGAGCGACAGTTGATTGGCCTGAGCCATCCCAACGCGCTGCTGCCGCGCCAGTCGTTCAGCGAGACGCCCTACGGCAATGCACCGCGCTACTACATTGTCGGGCCGGAAGTGCCACCGCAGTTGGCCGCCACGTTGCGGGGGCCGCGAGAGCTTTTGCAGGTTTTGGAGTGGGCGCAACAACTCGCGCAGGGCATGGCCTACTTACACAACAACGATGTGTCGCTGGGGCCGATTGACCTGTGGCGCGTTGCGCTCGATGACACGCTGGCACGGTGGGTCGATTTTTCGCCCTGCGAATTTGTGTCTGACGATCAAAAAGCTGCACGCTTCGCCGGCGAAGTGCGTGCGCTGGCCGAAGTGATCTACGGTCTTATCACCGGCAAGCGCAAGTACGACGAATCCATCCAGATATCACCGGCCGGCGTCGGGATGTTGTTCGACCACGTGCTCGGCGGGCGGGAAGCGCCGACGGCCGCACAATTCGCTTCGGCACTCCAGGCCGGGCAGATCGAGGTTCGCCGCCCGACTTCGGTGGACGCGCGTGCCGGCCGCCTGAGCGATGTGGGCCAGATGCGGCAGATCAACGAGGACAGTCTCCTCAGTATCGAGATTGGCCGCGTGCGCCGCTCCATCAGCGAGCCGCTGGGGCTGTACGCCGTGTGCGACGGGATGGGCGGCCACTCGGCAGGTGATGTGGCTTCGGCGCTGGCGGTCCAGACCCTGGCGCGCAAGGCATTGGCCGAAGTGATGAGCGACGGAATTGCCGAGGGAGCACCGCCGAATTGGGGAGGCTGGTTGAAGGGCGCGCTCCAGGAAGCCAACCAGGCCGTGTTCGGCCAGCGCCGCGCCTCCGGCAGCGACATGGGCACCACGTGTGTGGCCGCGCTGGTGCATGGCGACGCCGTCACGATCGCCCACGCGGGCGACAGTCGCTGCTACATCGCCAACGAGGAAGGCATTCACCTGCTCACGCAGGATCACTCGCTCGTGCAGCGGTTGATCCAGTTAGGGCAACTCACGCCGGACGAAGCGCGCACGCATCCGCAACGCAGCGTGATCTACAAGAACCTGGGCGACAGGCCCGCCATCGAGCCGGACATTATCACCCAGCAGCTTGCCCCAGGCGATCTCTTACTGCTCTGCTCTGATGGATTGAACTCTATGCTGGACGACCAGCGGATCTGGCAGATCATGCTGTCGGCGCAACACCCGCAAGAGGCGTGTCGCCGGTTGATTGCAGCAGCCAACCAGGCCGGTGGCGAAGACAACATCAGCGCCATTGTCGTGCAGCTCGAGGCGTTGAGTTGACCGCCTTCTACGTCCGCCGCATCGGGCTTTTGTCCACCGCCAAGTTCGGTTGTGTCACCGGCGCGGTGAGCGCCACACCGATCGGCATCGTGCTGGCGTTTGTCATCCACACCAGCCTTGGCTGGCTGCGCCGGACGATGGAAGGCTGGCAAAACGCTTCGATTGATGTCGGGCTGCTGGGCAAGATTCCCGTGAATCTGATCCAGCTTCTCAAGCTGGGGGACGCGCTTTCGACCGTGCGCCGGCTGGATGACTTGCCCTGGGTGGTTGTGGCGGCCGTGTTTGTGGGTGTGGTGCTGGCGATGGGATTGTTGTCGGCTGTGTTCACGGGTTGGCAGGCGCTTGCCTACAATTCCATGGCCGCGCTTTCCGGCGGATTGGAAGTGACACTGGAACCGGGCCGCGACACACACATGGTCGTCATGCGGAGGAACGCGAATTAGATGCGAGACATCCGCACGTTGATTTATCGAGCAGCAGGTGACCCTCAAAGCACAAGGAGGCCAAGATGCAAGTCCTGGAATCCGGCCGGGGCGAGCTGATCCAGCCGCCCGACCTCGAAGCATTCCGCGAATGGAACCGAGTCCACAAGCCCCGCAAGCTGATGGACAAACTGATGACCGAGCAAGAAGCCGTCAGCCGCTTTGTGACCGACGGATGTTACATCGGCACGGAGCTATACGGGACTGTGCGCTGCCCGATGTCGCTGTGCCGCGAGGTCGTCCGCCAGGGGAAAAAGAATCTGCGCGTGTGCGGGCAAGGCGTGCTGGAGCTTGACCTGTGGCTGGCCGCCGGGCTGGTCAAGAAACTCGACATCACCTACATCGGCCTCGAAGTCTATGGCACAACGTCGGCGCTGAGGCGTGCCGTCGAATCGGGGCAGGTCGAGACGTGCGTCGAATGGTCGAATGGCGCCATCTCGTGGCGGATGAAGGCAGCGGCGATGGGCGTGCCCTTTATCCCGACGCGCTCGATGCTCGGCACGGACACGCTCACCTTCAGCGCGGCCAAGGTCATCGAGGATCCGTTCACCGGCATGAAGGTCTGCCTGCTGCCCGCACTCATCCTCGACGTCGGCTTGATTCACGTCCATCGCGCCGATCGCTCTGGCAACGCGCAGATCGAGGGCATCAGCGGCTTTGCAGCCGAAATGGCGCGCGCTTCCAGGCGTCTCATCATCAGTGCAGAGGAAATCGTGCCGACAGACGAAATTCGCAAGCAGCCCGACCGCACCATCATCCCCTATTACCTGGTGGATGCTGTCGTCCACGCGCCATTCGGCTCGTATCCGGGCGAGATGGCCTACGTCTATGGGCGCGATGAAGTCGCCATCCGTGAGTGGGTGGAGGCCAGCAAGACGGCGGAGGGCGCGCAGGCTTACCTGGACAAGTACGTGCACGGCGTCAACAACCACGCCGAGTATCTCGATCTCATCGGCCAGGAGCGGCTCACTCTCATGGTGGCCGAGCGGGAAAGGAGAGAGTGATGGACGAACGTCCTTACACCAAGACCGAGCTGATGATTTGTGTGGCCGCGCGTCTGTTTCAAGACGGGACCACCGCGTTCATCGGCACTGGCATCCCGATGCTCGCCGCTATGCTGGCGACCAAGACGGTTGCGCCCAGCCTGGTTCCCGTATTCGAGTTCGGCGGGACCGGCGCGATTTTGGAAAAACTGCCCCGCGCAGTCGGCGAGTCGCGCACTTTTCACAAAGGGCTGGTGGCTTCTGGAATCTGCGACACGATGGAGACGGCTCAGCGCGGTTTTATTGACTATGGTTTCCTGGGCGGGGCGCAGATTGATGGCTACGGCAACTTGAACAGTACCACCATCGGCGACCACGACCATCCCAAGGCGCGCCTGCCCGGCAGCGGCGGCGGCAACGACGTCGGCAGCCTGTGCTGGATGACGGTCGCCATCATGCAACACGACAAGCGCCGCTTTGTCCCCAAGTTGGATTTCATCACCACGCCCGGCTATCTCTCCGGCCCAGGCGCGCGGGAGGCGGCGGGCTTGCCGCGAGGCAGCCGACCCATCAACGTCGTTTCTACGCTGGCACTGATGGACTATGACCGCGACACGTGCCGGATGCGGCTCGCCGCCACGCATCCGGGCGTGACCGTTCAAGAGGTCATTGACAACACGGGCTTTGAGCTTATCGTCCCCGACCCGGTCGGCGCAAACACGCCGCCTAGCACGGAAGAACTGCGCTTGTTGCGAGAAGAGATTGACCCGGAGCGATTCTACATTTGAGACGCCAACAGGAAATTCAGGTATAATAGAGGCGAAGACCACACTGGAAACCTATACCCATCAGAAAGGAACAACACACATGATCAGCAAAGCGGTAGAAGGCGCAATCAACGAGCAGATCAAGAAGGAATTCTACTCGGCCTACCTGTACCTGTCCATGGCGGCTCACTTTGAGGAGCAAAACCTGGGCGGTTTTGCGCACTGGATGCGCGTGCAGTTCCAGGAAGAGCAAGGCCACGCGCTCAAATTCTATGCTTACGTGCACGAGCGCGGCGGGACGGTCAAGCTCCTGGCGATTGATCAGCCGCCGGCAGAGTGGAAGTCGGCGCTTGAACTGTTCAACCAGGTCCTGGAGCATGAGCAGCAAGTGACAGCTTCGATCTACAAGCTGTATGAGCTGGCGGGCAAGGAAAACGATTATGCCACCCAGATCATGCTGCAGTGGTTTATCACCGAGCAGGTCGAAGAGGAAAAGAATGCCACGCAGATCATCGAGGACCTCAAGCTGATTGACGCGCACGGCACGGCGGTGCTCATGCTCGACAAGCAGTTGGGCAAGCGCGGGGAATAACCAGGTTCATCCCAAGTAGCCAAGTCCAGCGTGCGACGCACTGTGATCAAGAGTGCGTCGCACGTCCAATAGAAAAGTTTCGCTCTTACCCCTGCGCCGGGATCAAACGTAGAGTGACAATCTCAAAAGGCTTGACGTACAGACTGACACTTTGGCCAGTCGGCGTCAACTCGGCTTGATCCTCTTCAAGCAAATTCGTGCGCCACACGTGCGCCAGGTCAAAGCCAGCCGTCAACGTGACCGGCCCGCGCCGACGTTGGCTCTCGTAAAACCGGATGATGAGGCCATGACCATCTTCAGCACACTTGATCGTTTCGACGATGATGTCAGGCCGATCGGTGCTGATGAAAGATGAATGACCGCTTCGCGGGACAAAGAGCGCTCGTTCCGTCGTTTGTCTCGCACAGCAGCCCTTGGTCGGATACACGATCAGTGGATCATTCAAAGTATATGCTGCTCCGATGGTTGCCTCGCCGCACTCACCCGCGTGCGGCAGCAGGCTGTAAGCAAAGCAATGCTCGCCCTGGTCGGCCTGGGGGTCGGGCATCGTCGGGCTGCGGAGCAAGCTGATGCGCATGACGTTGCCCTGGATGTCGTGGCCGTACTTGCAGTCGTTGAGCAGGCTCACGCCGTAATCACCCTCACTCAAGTCCACCCACTTTTGAGCGACCGTCTCAAAGCGCGCCCAGTCCCAACTCGTGTTGCGATGCGTGGGCCGCTGGACATTGCCCCACTGGATTTCATAGGTCGCCACGGGTGAGAGAATGTCCACGGGGAACGCCACCTTGAGCAAGATGTGCCGCTCGCGCCAGTCTATCGTCGTATGCAAGTCGAGGCGCGGACTGTTGTGCGCCAGCGAAATGCGCTGGACATATTCGCTATGCAGGATGCGGCGACGGATTTCCAACGTCGCCCGCAGCGGCCCGGCTTCCACCACACGCACCGATGACGCCGGATCGGCCAGCCACATTTTGTCATCGTAGAAAATATCCAGGTCCCAGGCATCCCACTGCCTGGGACGATCCTCAAAGGCGCGGAACTGGTTGGCGACTGCGCCCGCAGGCAACACTTGCCGCGCATTGACCTTATCATAGACGCAGATGACATCGCCCACCTCGTTCAGTTCCACGCGCAAGAGATCGTTTTCCAACAAGGCGACTGTGGCCACCAGATTGCGGATTTCGGGTTGCGGAGCGCAGATGGCGGACTAGAGACCAGGGGTGTAACGCTAAAAGGAGTCACCTCGCCCGCGTCAATCAACACACCGCCGTCAACGGGTTGGACGAAAACACAAGTGCCATCAACAGTTTGCAAATCGCCTGTGCCGTCCGGCCAGAACGCCAGGTCACGGCGCGCAAACGATGTCGGGTTGACGACGAGAGCATCGCCCTTTACGTGTTTTGCGATGGCGTCGAGTGCGGCGCCCTGCACATCGGACGCCAGCGATTGAACTTCGGCATACTGCTGCTGCGATTCGAGATACACCAGGCTGATGCTGCTGCCGGGGATGATGTCGTGGAACTGGTTGAGGCAGACCAACTCCCAGGCATGACGCAAGGCGTCAAATGGATACTCGTAACCGGGATTCGCCGCCGAAGCGAATGCCGCCAAGAACTCGGCGTCGTGCAACGCGAACTCGGCCTTCCGATTGGCCCGCTTGTTGCGGCTCTGCGTGGTATACGTGCCGCGATGCAATTCCAGGTACAGCTCGCCGTTCCAGGTTGGCAGCCGGTCGCCGAATGTCTCTAGTTTTCGAAAAAACTCGATCACACTTCCCTGGCGAATGTGCGGCGTCGCCGGGAAAGCCCTCATCTCGCGAATGTTTTCCAGCATCTTGCGCTCGGGACCGCCGCCGCCATCGCCGTGGCCATAAGCCATCAGTAGGGGCGGGGTTACCCCGCCCATCCCCAAATCCTTCTGCTGAAAATTCGTCCACGTGCCGATGACCTGTTCCGGCGCTGCCTCGGCGTTGTAGGTGCTGGTTCCAAAGTGTGAACTGCCGATCTCGGGCGTCGGGCTGAAATGCGTCAGCACGCGCGTGCCATCCAACCCCTGCCACCAGAAGCTGTCATAAGGCAGACGGTTGTACTGGCTCCAGCCAATCTTGATGGTAAAGAAATAATCCAGGCCGGCCTGCTTGATGAGCTGAGGCAGGGCCCACGAATACCCAAAAACATCCGGCAGCCACAACACGGGCGATTCGGCGTTGCCGAAATGCTCACGAAAAAAAGTCCTTCCCAGCAAGAACTGCCGCACCAGCGATTCGGGACCGCTGAGGTTGCAGTCGGCCTCGACCCACATCCCGCCGATGGATTCCCAGCGGCCCTCGGCCACGCGCGCTTTGATCGCGTCAAACAACGCCGGATAGTCCTGGCGCACAAAGTCATAGAGTTGAGGCTGGCTCTGTGTAAAGTGATATTCGGGGAATTGATCCATCAGGCGTAAGACATTTTGGAACGTCCGCCCAGCCTTGCGCCGCGTCTGACCCAACGGCCAGAGCCATGCCACGTCAATATGAGCGTGCCCGGTGGCCGTGATGTCCACATCGAGCGGTGACCCGGCCTGCGCGATGCCTGCGCGCAGAGCAGCGTGCGCCGGAGCAACGCTGGCATAGAACCCCTCATCAAATGGCTCGCGTGTGTCCAGGATCACAAACGCTTCCTCCAGCGCGTCGAGCAGGCGGCCTTTGGCCGGATCATTGTCGCCCAGCGTGTTGGCGACGCCAAGAGCGACACGCGCGGTAGCGATGAAATCGCGCGTCGGCTGGTCAATCTGCACAAGGGTGCACGGATACATAAAGAGCTGCGTGTACGGCTCGCCGCGCTCAAAACCGCCGAGGCCCGTCCAGCCATGCAGAGCCAGCAGGTGTGGCTGCCCATCACGCCATTGAGACGGCAACGATATTTCCTGATGATGACGGTCGCACGTGGCGTAGGCGACGCCGTCAATGTAAACCAGCGATTCGGGATGGCTGAAATCGCCCGAGATGCCGAGCGGCAAATAGAGCGCCACAGAGCCATCGGGCCAGTCAAGCGTAAGTTGCAAGTGGCACCGTAAAACAAAGTCGGTGAACCAATGGCCCCAATACGTGTTCGGCTCGACCACCGCCCAGCGGCTGTCGTCCACGTCGGGGGCGACGGGCGGAATCTCCAGGGGGCCGGAGAGCGGCAAATAACGAAACGGCGGCAGAGCCTGCTTGCGCCGATAGACCAACGGCTCAATCAACCGGATGCGCTGAGCAATCTTTTTCGCCGTCCAGCGGACGGTGTGAGTCAAGCTGCCCGGCGCGCTCATCGCCATATACCATGCAGGAATTGGAGCTTGTCAACCGCCTGATATGAGCCGCCGCCTTCGTGCTGGTTAAACGGCCAAACCTTGATCTGCTTGGGGCCGGCATAGTGAGTGTATGCGGCAAAGACAGTCTCTACCTTTATCTGTGTGTTACGGTGCAGCCCAAGAAAGCATAGGACGCTTGGGGGACACCACACTTCGGGAGCGCCTGGCCAGGGTGTTCTCGTCAGCATCATCTGGCCTGCGTAGATGGCTTCACACGGCCAGCCCTCATCGGCCAGATAGTGGGCAATGTCTTGGAGTTTTGGGTTGTGCGCATACCACGCCACTGATTGCAAGTGCGGCATGTGTTTCATCCACAGTCATAATTCCCAAAAAGGATACGTTGAGTCTGGTCTGAAGTTACGCTTAGATAGAGGACAGTCTTCTGAAGAAGTGTAGTGTATACTTTAAGTGTAGAGCGATACTCCCCTTCCACAGGCAAACGCTCGATGGAAATATGGTCGTTGGGGTGTCTTCCACCTGCATCAGTTGCGTGCAATACTATCACCACGTTTGTGGCATCTTTGCCTCCGATGTTCTTAATACGAACATCGGCTGATGTAACTTCAACTCCCCAAGTCACTTCGATATTGCACTTTTCAATTGAGACAGTAAAGTTGGGTGGCAGAGGTGTTGGTGTTGGAGTAGGTGTCTCGGTTGGCGTACTAGTCGGTGTAGGTGTATCTGTCGGCGTCGCGGTAGCGGTTGGCGTACTGGTCGGCGCAGGTGTATCTGTCGGCGTCGCGGTAGCGGTTGGCGTACTGGTCGGCGTAGGTGTATCTGTCGGCGTGCTAGTCGGTGTAGGTGTATTTGTCGGTGTGCTGGTCGGCGTACTGGTCGGTGTAGGTGTATTTGTCGGTGTGCTGGTCGGCGTGTAGGTCAGTGTTGAAAAAGATTTATTGCTTACTTGAATAAAAATCTGCCAGGTTAGCAATAACCCTGCACAGACAATTACCAAAGCACCTAATACGATGAGAACGAAGATGATTTTGGAATGGTTCATGCTTACCGGTAGTGTGTTCATTTTTCCCTTTGCTCAAGGGTATCTTCTCAAAAAGCAGGGGAGACTTGCAAAGTCTTGACTGGATTTACGCTTGTCGCAACGTCTTGCCAAGACTTCGGAAGTCTAGTCCCGCGAATTATTGAGATGATACGCTCAAGGTAGATAAAGAATTTTAGTACTGTTTTGATTCGTAAGACAGATCGAAAAGCACGGTTAATTTCCTGCGTTTGAATCAGGCTAGCTTGGGCAGGAAAAAGAACGCCAGCGCCAGGATCAGATACACCGCCAGCAGCATTGCACCTTCCAGCCAGTTCGATTCGCCGTCGAGCGACACGAACGCGGCGATGACCGCCGCCGCCGTCAGCGCGATGAGCTCAAAACTGTTGAATTCGAGCGTGAGCGGGTGGCCCATCACCAGGCTGAGAAAGACCAACAGCGGCGCCACGAGCAAGGCCACCTGCAAGCTCGATCCCAATGCGACTGAAAGCGACAAGTCCATTTGATTCTTCAACGCCACCTGCACCGCCACCAGGTGCTCGGCCACGTTGCCGATAAATGGGATGATGATGAGACCCACGAAGAACTCGGTCAAGCCCCACGCCGCCGTCACCGGCTCGACCGAACTGACGAGGAACTCGCTCATCACGGCGATGCCAACTGTGGACGCCGCCAATACACCGAGCGACTGGCGCACACTCCAACGCGGCCCAGCCTGTGTCGGCTTGACTACCGGCCCGGCCGGAGCTGCTTCGCCTTTATGCGTCAAAGCGTACAACACGGACAGCCCGTAGATCACGATCATCGCTACAGCCGTGGTAAGACTCAACTCTTCCACGCGCAATATGTCTGGCTCAATGGCAGCGCTAAAGAGCGAGGGCACGCTCAGGGCAATCACCGCCAGGATCGTCATCGTCGCATCCAGTCCCACGTGGCTGCGGTCAAACTTTTGCAGACCGTTCTTGAGTCCGCCCGCCAGAATGCTGAGTCCCAACACCAATAACAAATTGCCGAGGATCGAGCCTGTGATGGACGCCTTGGCCAGCTCCAGCAGTCCGGCGCGAATCGCAAACAGCGTGATGATCAACTCGGCGGCGTTGCCCAGCGTAGCGTTCAACAAACCGCCGATGCGGGGACCGGTTCTGGCGGCTAATGCTTCGGTCGCCTCACCTAACAGTCCGGCCAGCGGAATCACACCCAGAGCCGATGTAACAAAGACGATCATGGGATCGGCGTGCAGCACATCGGCCACCATCGCAATCGGGACAAAGACCAAGAGCCAGTGGATACCTTTCATATTTCATTCTCCATGCAAGTCACAGGTCGGATGTCACAGATGATTTTCCGCCTATCGTTTCACAGTCTCGACAAAGCGCATCACTGGGTCAACGTCCGCACCTCCGAACCAGCGGATGCGTTCGTCTTTGAGGCGGAACCATGCGTACTGTCGTCGCACAAAATCGCGTGTGTTGCGCTTGATGTTCATCACCGCTTCATCGAGCGGAACCTCGCCGCGCAGGTATGCGCCCATCTCCCGATAGCCCAATCCCGACATCGAAGGCAGGTTCCAACCATAGCCTTGCCTGACCAGCGCTTCGACCTCGGCCACGAGGCCCTGTTCCATCATGCGATCCACACGCGCATCAATTCGCGCATACAGTTCGGGGCGATTCATCGTCAGGCCGATTTGCGTGATGCGGTATGGCGGCGGCGAGGCGCGGCCCAGTTCCGAGAATCGCTTGCCGGTGGTGAGGCAAACTTCAAGCGCGCGAATGGTGCGGCGGACGTTCCGCGAGTCAATGCGCGCCGCCGCGTCCGGGTCGAGCTCGCGCAATCGTTCGTAAAGCGCCCCACTCTCTTGCGCCGCCAACTGCGCGCGCAGTTCCCCGTTCGGCGCGACGCGCGGGATGCGCAATCCTTCGACCACGGCCCGAACGTACAGACCGGTGCCGCCAACAAGAAACGGCAACTTGCCACGCTCCAAGACGCCGTCAATTGCAGCGTAAGCATCGGCCTGAAACTGGGCCAGCGTGTAAGGCTCGTCCGGGGCGACGATGTCAATCAAGTGATGCGGCGCAAGCGACCGTTCTCCGCGCGTGGGCTTGGCCGTGCCAATATCCATCTCGCGATAGATTTGCCGCGAATCCGCCGAGACGATTTCGCCCCCAAAGCGCTGAGCCAGGTCAATGGCCAGCGCAGTCTTGCCCACCGCCGTCGGCCCGACGATGACAAGCAGATTTGAGATTTGATCAGCCCTCGATGGCATTCTCGATCACATCCACCCGGACCAACTCGCCGCGGACCGACATCTCGACGGCGACCATGTCAATGCGCCAATCGCAATCTAGCGAATGCGCTTGAAGATACGCCTGCGCGGCGGCGATGAGGTGCGCGCGCTTGGGCGGGGTGATGGATTCTTCCGGTGTGCCAAAGCGGTCGCCGCGGCGCGTGCGGACTTCGGCAAACACCAGCACGTCACCCTGCTCGGCCACAATATCCAGCTCGCCTTCGGGACAGCGCCAGTTCCGCTCGCGCACAACATAGCCACGACGCGCCAGCTCACGCACGGCAATCTCTTCACCAGCATTTCCCAGTCGTTTACGCGTCCCCTTCATCCTGCCGCCTTCCGACATCATCGGTGTGCCAAGCTTACCATCACGTCCTGGGTTTGACAAATCATCGGGCGGGTGTAAAATAGTGTACTCAAGGCGGCCTCGCACCTCTCGCGGACCCCGGGCCGATCCAAACCCAACTCTTGATGAAGGAGAAAAGACCATGTCAGAACAAGTGCCTCAAGGAACGACGACCGACATCAACGATAACGACAAATTGATGGCGGCCCTGGCCTATCCGATTGGACTCGTCGCAATCATCATCTTGCTCGTGGACACGATGAAGGTGCGCCCGTTCCAAAAGTATCACGCCGTCAATGCGCTGGCGGTCAATGTTGTGGCCTACGTGCTCTTCTTTCTGATCTCGGCTGTGACGTTTGGCTTCGGGGCCTGCATCGCCTGGATCGTCTTCTTGCCGCTCCTCTGGTGGGCCTACAAGGCATACCAGAAGGAATGGGTGGTGATCCCTTTCATCACCGATTTTTGCAAGAAGCAAAACTGGATGTAGCTCTTAGTTTTATCGGCCCTCTCCGTTGGGAGAGGGCCTTTTTTGTTTGACGCACACGCGCAACCATGCTAAGATGAGCGCCATGCCCGACGATGCCAACAACCCACCTGTGCCGCGTTTAAAGTACTGGCAAATTGCCCCAGCAGCGCCGCCATCTCACTTTCATCAACTTGTCCACCTGCCGAGGCTGCTTGCCCAGGTGCTGTACAACCGAGGTGTGACGGGTCCCGACCAGGTCATCGCCTTCCTGGATAAGAACCCGCAGCTTGGCAACCCGCTCGAAGCGCCCAAGCTCAAGGGATTGGACAAGGCTGTGGCCCGTTTGCGTCGGGCCATCCAGCGGCACGAGCCGGTGGCGGTCTATGGCGATTACGATGTGGACGGCGTGACCGCGACGGCGCTGCTCACGCAGACTTTGGCCGCGCTTGGCGCGGACGCACGCGCTTACATCCCCGACCGTGTGGACGAAGGCTACGGGCTGAACAAGGACGCGCTCAAAAAGCTCAAGGACGCGGGCGTGCGCGTGGTCGTGACGGTGGACTGCGGCATCCGCTCGCGTGTTGAAGTGGCCTTTGGCAACGAGTTGGGACTGGACCTCATCGTGACCGATCACCACTCGGTCGGCGGCGCGCAGAGCGTGCCACCTGCACTGGCCTGCATCAATCCCAAGCAAGACGACTGCCCCTACCCGTTCAAAGATTTGGCCGGGGTAGGATTAGCGTTCAAGCTGGCGCAAGCGCTGCTCATCATCGAGCAAAAGACGAACGGCGCGACACCCCTGTGCGACGAGGACTTGCTCGACCTGGTAGCCTTGGGCACTGTGGCCGACCTCGCGCCGCTCGTGGACGAAAATCGCACGCTCGTCTTGCGTGGATTGGCGCGCATCAACAACCCTAGCCCACGCGCGGGTATTGCCGCGCTCATGCAAGTGTCCAGCGCGAAACCCGGCGCGGCGGATGCGACGACCATTGGCTACGCGCTCGGCCCGCGCTTGAATGCCGCCGGTCGAGTGGAGCACGCGATGGCCGCTTATCGCTTGCTCGTCACAAGCGACGCGGCTGAGGCGCAAAGGCTGGCCGCCGAACTCGATGAGCGCAACCGCGAACGCCAGCGCCTCACCCGCGAGACGCACGACAAAGCGCGCGAGCTGGCGCTGTCCCGCGCGCCGAACGCTCCCCTGCTCTTTGCTGCCGATCCTAATTTTCGTGCGGGCGTGGTGGGGCTGGCCGCCAGTCGTTTGACTGAAGAGTTCTATCGCCCGTCCGTCGTCGTCGAGCGAGGCGAAGTGGAAAGCCGAGGCTCGTGCCGCAGCATCCCCGAGTTCCACATCACGCGCGCGCTGGACGAATGCGCCGATTTGTTGATTCGCCACGGCGGACATGCGGCGGCAGCCGGGTTCACAGTTTCCACGCCCAAGCTTGACGAGCTCGCCGGGCGATTGCTTGCTCTCGCCGCTGAGCAACTGGGAGGGCGTGACCTCAATCCCGCGCTGCACATTGACGCTGAGGCGCTGCCGGGCGAATTGAACGAAGAGACTCGCCAACAACTCGCGCAATTGGAGCCATGCGGCTACGGCAACCCATCGCCCGCGTTGATGAGCCGAAACATGACCGTGCGCGACGTTCGCAGCGTGGGCGCCGAAGGCGCGCACCTCAAACTGTCCCTCACGGATAACCGCCGAGTTGTTCACGACGCCATCGCCTTCCGCCAAAGCCATCACTCGTCATGGCTGAGGCGCGATATGCGGATTGACGTGGCGTATCATCTAGAGATGAACGAATGGAATGGCGAGAGGCGATTGCAGTTCAACGTGCTGGATTTGAGACCCTCGATGGGATAGGGTTAGTGACTGGTGGCGAGTGCGCAGGGTTACCAGGCTCCATCTATTCACTCACCCCTGATCAAGCTTGGAGCGACGCATGTCCATTCTTGTCACTGGCGCCGCCGGATTCATCGGCAGTCATGTCACACAGGCCATCCTCGCACGCGGTGAGCGCGTCATCGGCCTGGACAATCTGAACGACTATTACTCACCCGCGCGCAAACGCGCCAACCTGGCCGAGATCGGCGAGTCGCCAGCGTTTCGATGTGTCGAAGGCGATATTCGAGACATGGACACGTTGCGCGCCCTGTTTGCCGCTGAACGGCCTCACGTCATCGTTCACCTGGCCGCCATGGCCGCTGTCCCTTACTCGATAAAATATCCACTGTTGTATGAAGACGTGAACGTGCGGGGGACCTTGAATCTATTGGAAATGGCGCGCGAATTCAGTGTTCACAAGTTTGTGCTGGCTTCCACGTCTTCGATCTATGGGCACACGGACAAAATCCCGTTCGTGGAAACCGACTCGACTGACAGGCCATTGGCTCCTTATCCGGCGACGAAAAAAGCAGGCGAGGTGCTGGCCTACACGTATTATCACCTCTACGGTGTGAAATGCGCGGCGCTGCGATTTTTCAACGTCTATGGACCGCGCGGCCGGCCGGACATGGGCCCGTGGAAATTTACAGAAGCCATTCTCAACGAACGCGAGTTCACGCTGTATGACGAGGGCCGCCCTCGCCGCGATTGGACGTTTATCAATGACATTGTGTCCGGCATCCTGGCTGCCGCAGATGCAAATATCGAGTACGAGATTTTCAACCTGGGCCGGGGCGAGCCGGTCGTCAACCGTGACTTTGTCACCCTTCTCGAACGGCTGGTCGGCAAACCGGCCCGCTGGAAAAATGCGCCGCTCCCGCCCACCGAGATGGTCGTGACGTTTGCCGACACATCAAAAGCACGCCGGATGCTGGGCTACTTGCCGCGCGTTTCCATCGAGGAAGGGCTGACCCGATTCTGGGAGTGGTATCAAATCTCAATTCTCAACCCCCAAAAAGAGCGGGGGGCAGGCTCTCAAACCTCAAAAAGCTGAATCATCATGCCGGTCGAACGGCGCGCACGAGATGTGCTATAATCGAGCCAGGTATGACGCCGCGCTGAAAGGAGGCTGCGATGCCGTCTCCATTCCCTGGCATGGATCCATATCTCGAAGGCGATCTGTGGCAAGAGTTTCACGACACACTGGACAACTCTATCCGCGCTCAGTTGTTGTCGCGGCTTCCGCCTCGGTACGTCGCGCTGCTAGCCAAACGGTACGTCCTCGATAGACCAGTTCTGAGCATCCTCGACTTGCCTTCGGAGCAGGTGATCTATCCCGATGTTCACATTGCCGCGCTGCACGACCGCGCGGCGCTGGCCTATGCGCCAGCGAGCGCGGGCATCGCCGAACCGCCCTTTGAACTCCTCAGCCCCATTCCCGAACAAGTGCCGCTGCTGAGTGTGGAAATTCGTGACGTGGCCGAGCGCCGCCTGGTGACGGTTATCGAGATTTTGTCGCCGGTCAACAAACGCGGACAAGGGTTGCGCGAGTATGTTGAACGGCGAATGGAGCTACTTCAGACGCGCACACACCTGTTGGAGATTGACCTGCTGCGAGCAGGGACGCGCATCCCGCTCATCGGCGACCTACCGTCGGCCTCGTGCTTTATTTACCTCAGCCGCACACAGCGGAGGCCTCGCACTCAAGTCTGGCCGGTTCAGCTCCGCGAGAAATTGCCCACAGTGCCCGTGCCGCTGCTGCCGCCTGACCCCGACGTGCCATTAGAGTTGCAGGCGGCCGTCCAAGCCTGTTTCGATCTCGTTCACTATGAGCGACTGTTGGACTATGCGGCTCCACCGCCACCTCCGCCATTGAGCGACGAGGACGCCGCCTGGGCGAGCGAGGTCTTGCGCTCGGCGGGATTCGAACGCAGGCCAGAGACCGCCGACCAGCATTGACGCGCCAACCTATGCCTTCCTGACCGGCCGGTTAGAACTTGATCTGAGCCACGCAAGAGCACCCAGCATTGCAGGCCAGGAATGCAGAGGGGATTGATCTCACCAACGAAAAAGCCGCGACCAGGCCACGTCGCGGCTTGTGTCATGGCGCAGGTCAGACACAACGGACTGTCTTGACGGATGGGGCTATCGGATGATCAGTCTCCTGGCCAACGCTAACGCATTCTCACGTGTTGCAATCTCGCCCGCCGCCTGCGCTTCGCGGATGGCTTCGAGCAATTCCCCAATGCGCTTGCCGGGCGGCAAGCCCAGGTCACTCATCAAATCGTGACCAGACACCAGCCGCGGCGGCGCGACATTTTCCGCCAGCCGCGCCCAATACTCGGCCAGCAATTCGCCCGTCGCCCTGATGCGCCTACCCCAGCGCTCCGTTTGAACATCCGGGCCGTGAGTGGCGATGTGATCGGCTAACGCCAGCAACAGCACGTCCACGCCCGCCTCACCCACGTCGCGGAAAAAACGATACGCCGCGCGGCGAGTGACGCCCTCTTTGGCATCCGCCAACTGCTGCAACCGCATGTGATGGGCGACGTCAAGTCGCACTCGCTCGACCTCGACGTTCGTAAAGCGTAAGGCGCGCATCCGCTCGGCGGCGACGGGCGCGCCCATGTTTTCGTGATCGTAAAAGTGAGTGCAGCCCCGCTCGTCCACTGTGCGTGTGTGTGGCTTGGCACAGTCATGCAGCAACGTGGCGAGTTTGAGCGCCACGAGCGCGGGCCGATCATCGCCCAAAGGCCGGGCCAGATGGGCCGCAAGCAGTTTGCGAAAATCGGCCAGCGTCTGCGCCAAATCGTCCCACACGAATTCAGGCGCATGGAGGTAGGGCACGCTCCGCGTGGCAGCTTGCCCGGCGTCAACAATCCGCTCCAGCACACCCAGGGCAAACAACGTGTGGTCCAACACCGGCCAATGATGCGGCGCCGTTTGCTCCACGCCTCGGAGCGCGGCCACTTCCGGCAACACCTGGGCTAACAACTCTAACTCATCCATTTGCCGGATGCCTGCAAAAGCATTGGGCCGAGCCAGCAACTTGCCCAGCTCATCGCGCATTCGCTCGGCAGAAACATTCGCCAGCAGGCCTGCATCACGTCGGATCCAAATCGCCGTCTGCGGCTCGATCTGGAAACCCAATTCGCTCGCCAGCCTCACGGCGCGCATGGTCCTGGCCGGGTCGTCTCGGAACGAGTGCTCGGTCACGGCGCGGATGAGGCGCGCGTCCAGGTCGGCCTGACCACCAAACAGGTCAATGACGTCGCTCGCGCCGAGCGGCAGTGCGATGGCGTTCACCGTGAGGTCGCGCGCTTCCAGGTCAGCGCGCCAATCGGGACCGCGCCGCAGCGCAAAATCCAGGAACGTGCGTGCGCCATCGGCGGCCCAAGTCACAACGCGGCCAGTATCGCGCTCCTCGTCCAGCGGGAAGAACGCCGCGCCCAGGCGATCGGCCGTGGCGCGGGCCAAGAGTATTGCATCACGTTCTACGACAAAATCCCAATCGTGGACGGGTCGGCCCAGGAGCACATCACGCATCGCGCCGCCGACAACGCAGGCGGCGACATCGCGCTCAGCACACAGGGCAGCAACAACCTGGACAAGCGGATCGCGAGCGACCGGGTCAATCATAAAGTCAAGCTAGCTCCGTATGAATCGCGTTCGGTTGTTGGTCCGACACACAACGCACCTCGGGCTCTTCTTTGGGACGCGAGAGCTTGGCCGCAATGCGCGCTTCTTCGGCGGTCAGACCGACTCCGGCGACGCATCGGCCAACCAACGCCACCCATCGCCCGGCGTAGGGACGCAAGTCGAGATCACGCCAACGAGGCTTGCTCTTGCGCGCCACCTGGGTTTCCCTCACAATGGCACTGGATGTCGTGCATCACGCTGCACAAATCACGTTCGTATCATAGACTCAACAGCGCAGGGTGTCAAGTAGGGGATACTGGTGATTACCCACATCTTATCGGACTCCCGAACTTGTTCGGGCGACTGCCTCAACAAGTTGAGGACTCCACATAGTTGTGGGTAGTCACCAGGGGGATAGCTGTCGTGGCTTCCCTGGAGACGACACATAGGCCATGCCCTACTTTTGCATCCGGGCTGACGGGTGTATAATCACGGGCAGCCTGCCCAAGGGAGAATTCAAAATGGCAAGTGATCACTCTCAGAGCACCATCATCTTTCCCATCGCCAAAGTGGTGATTGCCGGAGATGAAGGCGTGGGCAAAACCAGCTTGATCCGCCGCTATTGCACAGGGACTTTTGAGGAGCCGCGCATCATCACGACCGGCGTGGACTTTCAGATCAAAATCGTAGAAGTGAACGGCAATTCCATCAAGCTGTCCATCTGGGACATGGCCGGGCAGGAACGGTTCGGAGCATTTCGCGACACATTCTATCGTGGGGCCAAGGTCCTGGCGCTGGTCTACGACCTGATGAACCCGGCCACCCTGGACAATTTGCCGCGCTGGCATGCCGGCGTGGCGCAAATCTGCCCCAAGGCCAGGTTCGTCGTCGTCGGCAACAAGCTTGACCTGGGGCGCAGGGTGATGCGCGAGCAGGTGGAAGAATGGGCGCGCAGCATGAGCTTCCCTTACATGGAGACCAGCGCGCTGACCAACGCAGGAGTGGACAGCCTGTTCCAGGCACTCGCGGAATTGGCGGCCCAGAAGCACAGCAAGTGATGCAAACCGATGCCCATCAAAAACCGTAGGCGCGCCAAAGGTATCATCTCAATAATTCGCGGGACTAGACTTCCAAAGTCTTGGCAAGACGTTGCGACAAGCGTAAATCCAGTCAAGACTTCGGAAGTCTCCCCTACTTTTTGAGAAGATACCGCCAAAGTGATGGGATACCGTAGGGCGGCTTTCCATAGCCGCCATGCCGAGCAGCAGGTATGGAAACCTGCCCTACAGCGCACCCCATCGGTTTGGCGCGCTAACCAAAAACCCGGCTTCTTGGCAAAAAGCCGGGTTTCCGTTTTCAGTCAGAGACGAACAGCCCGGGTCTGACCACGCCGATGAAGGGCAAGTTCCGGTACAGGTCGTCCAAATCCAGCCCGTAGCCAAAAACGAATTTATCGGGAATCACAAAACCGACATAGTCCAGTTTCACATCCACCTGGCGCCGCTCGGCCTTGTCCAACAGCGTGCAGATGCACAAAGAAGCCGGGTTGCGCGCGCGCAACACCCGTGTGATATAGCTCAGCGTGTGACCGCTGTCAATAATATCTTCCACCAGGAGCACGTTGCGCCCAACGATGTCCGTCTCCAGGTCCATGAGGATGCGCACTGCGCCAGTGGATTCGCGACTGCCGGCGCCATAGCTCGACACGGCCATAAAGTCAATCGCGTGCGGCGCGGTGATGTGGCGCATCAGGTCGGTCAGGAAAAGCACACCGCCCTTGAGGATGCACACCAGCAACAAATCTTTGCCCGCATAGTCGGCGCTGATCGCCTGACCCAGCTCGGCCATGCGCGCTTGTAACTGTTCGGATGAGATGAGAATTTCGCCCAGGTAGTCTTCGTAAGGTCGTACCATGTCAGCTTGAACTCCTGCGCGGAACCTGATGGCACCTGCGGCAGCGCGCCTCATAAGACTCACTACCGCCGACGAGAATGACGGGATCATCAAAAGCCGCCGGTTGGCCGTTGATCAGCCGCTGCGTCCGGCTGGCCGGGTTGCCGCACACCACACAAATCGCCTGCAACTTTTCCACGGTTTCTGCTTGAGCCATCAGCACCGGCATCGGCCCGAACGGCTCGCCACGAAAGTCCATGTCCAGCCCAGCCGCGATGACACGCACGCCCCGGTCAGCCAGCTTTTGGCACAGCTCGGTCACTTCCCAGCCCAAGAACTGCACCTCGTCAATCGCCACCACGCTCGTTGCCGGCACGATCAGCGTTTCGATCTCGGCGGCGGACTGGACCGGCACGGCATCCACGCCCAGCCCATTGTGAGATGTGACAGCCTCGGTGGTGTACCGCGTGTCCATGGCCGGCTTGAAGACCTGCACATTTTGTTTGGCAATCTTGGCGCGGCGCACGCGGCGAATCAACTCTTCGGTCTTTCCGCTGAACATGCTGCCGCAAACGATCTCGATGCTGCCTCCGCTCGATCTAATTTCCATGCCTGCCCTCATAAGCAAAGAAGGGCAGTCAAGTTTGACCTGCCCTTCTCGATATGGATGGTGTTGCCTCGATCAGGCCGAAGCCGACTGGCCTTCGGTCTCTTCGTCCACGATCTCGACGATGGACTGGCGCTCCTTGCGCCGCTTGGCCCGCTTGCTGCGCCCCTCGGGGCCGGAAGCAACCGCGTGATCCAGCCGCTTGTAGAAGCGGTCCACCTGGCCCTCGGTGTCCACGATGCGCGTCTGCCCGGTAAAGAACGGATGGCAATTGGAGCAGACATCGGTGCGAATGACCTCGACCGTCGCGCCTACGGTCCAGGTATGTCCGCACGCGCAAGTGACCTTGGCTTCAGGATACCACGTCGGATGAATCTTGTCTCTCATTCTTTTCTCCTGCCCCGGCTTGGGACAGCGTAAAAGCCGCCCGGCGGGGAAAGTTATTCAGCCGCATGCGCAGGCTGGACGCTCACGCGGCGTCGCCCGCCCGGCATCGGCTCGAACTTGACCAGGCCGTCAATCGTGGCGAACAACGTGTAATCTCTGCCGACGCCCACGTTCTGCCCAGGCTTGATATGCGTGCCGTGCTGCCGGACAAGGATGTTGCCCGAGCGCACCGATTGACCACCGTACCGCTTGACGCCCAACCGCTGAGCGCGGCTATCGCGACCGTTCTTGGCGCTGCCGCCACCTTTCTTGTGTGCCATGTCTCACCTCACCCCGCTACAATGTCGTCCACGCGCAGCCAGGTATAATTCTGGCGATGGCCCGTCTTGACCTTATGCCGCTTACCGCCGGGTCTGTAATCAAAGATGACGATCTTGTCGCCCTTGCCCTGCTCGACGACAGTCGCCTTGATCTGGGCGCCGCCGACGGTGGGTTTGCCCACCTGGATATTGCCGGCATCGGACACCAGCAGAACATTATCCAGAACGACCTGTTCGCCGACTTGCTGCGGCAACACTTCGACGCGAACCTTCTCGCCCACGCTGGCGCGGAACTGTTGTCCGCCGACTTGAAAGACTGCATACACGATGACACCCCCGATGTGTCGCGCTCAGAGAGCACTCTGGTTCATGACAAACAGAAGCGGCCTGACCCTCTAGGCCGCTGGCGGATACAGATTATAACTGGCTTGATGCGTTTTGTCAAACGGCGAAGGACCAAGAACGAACTGCGCGCCGGCTATTCGTCGTTCTTCTCACGGAGCGGTTCCTCGTCACTTGCAAAGCCCAACTTGCGCCGATGAACCTGCACGGGCGCATCGCCCCACCCCAACGCGGAGAGCATTTCGTCAGGCCGACCGGTTCCGGCATTTGCGTCTGCCTTCAAGCGCATGGCGATTTGCGCCGAGGCGCCGCTCGCCCCCTTGACTTGCAGTGACAGAACCAGCGGGCGCAAATCGTAACTCTTGCCGCGCCGCTCGCGCATCACCGACAAAGCTTCCATAAACATCCGCACTTTGGCTTCGATGTGCTCCTGTGATTCACGGGTCCCGATAGTCACGAGGTACTCGGCCCAGCGCAGCTCAGCCTGAAGCGCGGGTGCGTTGAGTGGCGCCTCGGCGACGGACGTAATGGCAATGCCCGCGGGCAGTGTGGACGCCAGCCGCCTCATCACCTCGGACGGAGCCAGCGGCTCAGCCAGCACCACATCCATCAGCTCGGCCTCGCTCGTGCAGCCGACCGGAAGGGCCGAGGCAAATGTGACCTTGGGCAGCGGGTGAAAGCCCTGCGAGTGTGCCACGGGCAAATCGGCGCGGCGCAAGATGCGTTCCCAGGTTTTGACCAGGTCGAGATGTCCGACGAAGCGGACGATTCTATCGCGAGTGAAAGTGATGCGGTAGCGATTCAAATCTCAAATTCCAAATCTCAAATTGCAAAAGGGCCAGCCGAGACTGTCATTCCGAGCCGCGTAGCGGCGAAGAATGGCAGAACCTCACGCTGCGGCGAGCGGAATGACATCAGACTGCTTGACGCCGCGCAGATGCGGCGGGACGACAGGCGGGCATTCCCACGCTTCGGCGGGCGTATTCATGCGCGTCGGGGTGAACGTCGGCAGGATGCCGCACGCAAAACAATGCTCGCGGCAATCCACGCGGGTCTCGCCGGCCTGGCTCATAGCGTAATCCTGCGCCACGAAATTCTTGCGAACGCCAATGTCAATGTGATCCCACGGGAACACTTCCTTCATCGGGCGCGGACGCCGCGCGTAAAACTCGGGGTCGAGCTTTGTTTCTGCGAACGCCTGCCGCCACGCGCCGATGTTGAAATGCTCGCCCCATCCGTCCAGTTTTGCGCCAAGCTGCCACGCACGCAAAATGACCGGGCCAAGACGCCGGTCGCCGCGCGAAAGGAAGGCTTCGAGCAAGGTCTGCTCCGGCTCAGTCCAGCTCAGTTTCAAACCTGGCCCACGCAGTTGACTCTTGAGCAGCCGCTGCTTTTCGCGCACAGATTCTTGGCTGTCGAGCGGAACCCACTGGAACGCGGTGTGGGGCTTGGGGACGAACGTCGAACAGCCGATGTTGACCTGCGCCGCCTTGCCGTGAATCTTGCGGCCTTCCTTCAACACCGCCTTGGCCAGGTCGGCAATGGCCTGCACATCGTCAAGCGTCTCATCGGGATGACCTATCATAAAGTACAGCTTGATCGTCCGCCAGCCGCGCGAAAAGACCTCACGCGCCGTGTCAAGCAATTGCTGGTCGGGAATGAACTTGTTGATGCGGCGGCGCATCGCTTCGGTGGCTGCCTCCGGCGCGAAGGTGAACCCGGTCTGGCGCCCCTCCTTGAGCATCTCGGCCAGCTCGACCGAGAACGATTCGATGCGGAGCGACGGCAGTGAAATCGAAAGGTGCTTATCCGCGTATTTTTGGCTGATGGCGTGCACCAGGTCGCCGATGTGGGTGTAATCGCTGGACGAAAGCGACAGCAGCGCGACCTCTTCAAAGCCGGTCTCGCGCACCATCGCGTCCACCGCTGCCAGGATTTCTTCAACCGGCCGCTCACGCACCGGGCGCGTGACAAATCCCGCGTGGCAAAAGCGGCAGCCGCGCGTGCAGCCACGCTGGATTTCCACGACAGCGCGATTGTGCGTCACATCCACAAAAGGCACAATGAAACGAGTCAGCGGCGGCGGCAGAATCGGCACAATGCGTTTGGTCACCCGCGCAGGCACTCGATCAACGTTGGGCGCTACACCCGCGATGGCGCCATCGTCATGGTAGGTCACATCGTAAAAACGCGGCACGTACACACCGGAGATTTGGGCCAGGCGGCGTAACGCTTCCGATCTCCACTCTCCCGCCCCCTGGGCGGCCGCTCTCCCCTTGACTTGCCGAATCGCTTCGACAATCTCGACAATGACCTCTTCGCCTTCGCCGATGACAAACGCATCAATGAAATCACCCATCGGGTCGGGGTTATAGGTGGCGTGGCCTCCGGCGATGACAATGGGATGCCGGTCGTCGCGCTCGAACGCGAGCAGCGGCACGCCGCCCAAGTCGAGCATCGTCAACACATTCGTGTAGAGCTGTTCGTAAGGCAGGCTAAAGCCGATGAGGTCGAACTCGGAGAGAGGATGCCTGGTTTCGAGCGAGTAAAGTGGGACGCCCGCCGCGCGCAGTTGCGCTTCCATGTCGGGCCAGGGTGTGTAGACGCGCTCGGCCAGCACGCCCGGCTGTTGGTTGAGGATGTCATAAAGAATCGCCAGCCCCAGGTTGCTCATCCCTAACTCGTAGATATCGGGGAAGGCCAACACGGCGCGGAACGGCGTCACACTCCAGTCCTTGACCACGCTGTTAAACTCACCGCCCGTGTAGCGAGCGGGCTTCTCAACTTGAGGCAAAATCCGATCCAGTGCGCGTTCGATACTCTTGGTGTCCATATCCGTACCCAATCCTTCCCACACCCAACAATAGGGAGTTGGCAGTATAGCGCGTTGTATCACCTGCGTCAAGTCAGTGGGAAGTGGGCAGTGAACAGTGGACAGTGGGTAGTGAATAGTGGACAGTCCGTTGATCGCGGTGGTCCAGCCGGTGCTATGGGCGCTGCCCAAATGAGATGCGCAAGGGTATGACGCAAAACTGCCGGTCGTAGGACAAGATGGCATCTTGTCCTACGGCTGGCCCGACACTTGTGCGGTGTACCTGATGCGCAACTGAGGGCGCGATGGGCGTTATGTAAATATGTAATTCTGTAATTCTGTAGAGACTGAACAAGGCATCATTTTCGGGGAAACAATTCGGGCTACGCCTATGGCGTAAAGGGTGGCGGGTGAACGGGGCTGGCCGGGCTATACAGATGTTAGAGCGGTTTCCTATCGAGTGTACGGGATGACCACTGTGGTGGTGGCGGATTCGATGATGAAAAGCCTTGATTATGTAGCCTGTGAAATACGCCGTTATGTTCACTCGCGCGAAGCGACCCGTACATGCAACTGGAAT
>CAYGWJ010000087.1:0-6665 GCA_964353405.1 uncultured Anaerolineae bacterium | reverse complement strand
TGACCGATCCCAAGTCGCAAGCCGGGTTGCAGTTCATGCAGGATATCTTCCAGAAGGAAAAAGTTGCCACCCTCCCGGGAGTTGAGGGTGGCGTGGGCGAGACCGAGTTCATCGCCGGACAGGCCGGCATGATCCCGAACGGACGCTGGATGACGCCGGCCATGCGCGCCAATGCCAAGTTCGACTGGGGCGTGGTGGAAATGCCCAAGGGACCGGGCGGCAACTCGACGTGGCTGTTCTGGGGGCCGTACGTGGTGGCTGCCAAGACCAAGAATCCGAACGAGGCCTGGACCGTGGTCAAGGCGCTCACCAGCGCCGACGTGCAAGGCAAGGTCGCAGCGTTGGGCACCAACATCCCATCAAACAAAGCCAAAGCGGGTGTGGATGCCTTTATGAACTCCAAGCCGCCGGCGGACAACACGCCCTTTATCGCCGGCGCAGCTTATTCTCAGGCCGAGATCCCGCTCTTTACTGGCAACTGGGACGAGATCGTCAACGGCCAGTACCAGCCGCAGATTGACCAGATCCTAAGTGGCAAGGTGAGCGTGGCCGACGCCACCAAGAAGATGTGCGACGGCGCGAACCCCAAGTTCAAGAAATAGTTTGCTGCAGCTTGTCGGGCAAGATGGCATCTTGTCCGATAAGCAAACCACTGACCTATCCCCTGCCTGTCCGCCGGGCAGGCAGGGGATGACAACCCCAGGTTCCCCCGGCGCGAAAGGAAGGTCCACGTATGTCAAAGAGACAAGTCCAAGAAGCCATCGAAGGCTACCTCTTTCTGTTACCGAACCTGCTCGGCTTTTTGATCTTTATGGCCGTACCCCTGGTGCTTTCCGTGTACTATTCGCTCACCAAGTATGATCTTCTCACGGAACCCACATGGGTCGGCTTGGGCAACTATATACAGGCCCTGGGTTTTACGATCCAGGGGGGCGTCGTGCAGCCCAATGATCCATTCTTTTGGTTGGCGCTGGGCAATACAGCCCTGTATTGTGGTGGTGTGTTGGTTATCACCATCCCGCTGGCCCTCATGGCCGCCTGGCTGTTGAATTCCAAGCTCAAGGGCATCACGTTTTTCCGTGCCCTATTCTTTATTCCTTTTGTCGCTTCTATCGTGGGCGTCGCCCTGGTGTGGTTTTGGATTTACAAGCAACAATCGGGCGTGCTCAATACCATCATTTCCGCCGTGGTCCAGGTTCTGAACGGAATGGGCCTGCGCGTACAAGACCCCAACATTGGCTGGCAGACGGATTCACAGTGGGCGCTGTTGTCACTGATCATCATGAGCTCGTGGGCGATGATTGGCTACGACATGGTGATCTTTCTGGCGGCCTTGCAGGGCATTCCCAAGCAACTCTTTGAAGCAGCCTTTGTGGATGGCGCGTCACGCTGGTTGACTTTGCGCAAGATCGTCATTCCGCTCCTTTCGCCCACCATCTTTTTCGTCCTGGTCACCAACACGATCAATGTGATTCAGGTCTTTTCTGAGCCGTTCATTATGACGCAGGGCGGCCCGGCCAACTCGACCATGACCATCGTGTTGTACCTCTACCGGAAGGGCTTTCAGCGGTTTGAGATGGGTTATGCGGCGAGTCTCGCCTGGATTGTCTTTGCCATCATCTTTGTCATCACCCAGATCCAGTTCTGGCTGTCCAGCCGCTGGGTGTATGAGGAGTAGAGGCCATGTTTGGACAAGTTGAACGCACAACGGCTGTGCAAAGAATCATTTTTTACGGGGTGATGGCTTTGTTGAGCCTCATCATGATTTACCCGTTTTTCTTCGCGCTCAGCACGTCGCTCAAAGACAGCCCGGAGGTCTTTAGCAATATCATGAAAGTGTTTGGCGAGCGGCTGCGCTTTGACAACTATGTGACCGTCGTCACCGCGGTAAATATGGGCCGCTACACAATCAACACGGTGATTGTGGCGGTCTCTGTCACCGTCGGCCAGATCATCACTTCGATTTTCGGCGGTTATGCTTTCGCTCGTATCAAGTTTCCGGGCCGAGATCTGATCTTTCGCCTCTATCTCGGCACGATCATGATCCCGTTCGTCGTGATCATGATCCCGACCTACAAGCTAATGTTAGCCTTTGGCTGGGTGGACAAGATGCAAGCCCTGATTATCCCGTGGCTGTTCACGGCCTCTGGCACGTTCCTGATGCGCCAGTTCTTTGCCGGCATGCCCAAGGAGCTGGAGGAGGCTGCGGTGATTGACGGGACGAGCCGCTTTGGGACTCTCTGGCGCGTCTTTGTCCCGCTGGCTGGCCCGGCGATTGCTACGCAGGGTACGCTTTCGTTCCTGTACTCGTGGAACTCGTTCATCTGGCCGTTGGTGGCGATCCAGAGCAAAGCGAACTATGTCGCCACGTTGGGCCTGGCGGACATTCAAGGCGGCTTTCACGCTCAACCGCCGATCGTCATGGCCGGTGCGATGGTGGCAATCCTGCCGACGGTGATTGTCTTTCTACTGGCGCAGCGCTACGTCGTGGAAGGCATTGCCACGACCGGACTAAAGTAAGAGTCTAAGGGTGCCGCCGCTCTGCAAAGCCAGAAACCCGTTTTCCATGGTGTTTCGGAAAACGGGTTTCTCCATGCCCTGACTTGTCAACACAGCAAACCATCTCTTTTGAGGGGGAATAACTATGAAAATGGAAAATGGTCAGTTTGTAGTTTACGGCAATGCGCTCAAGAAATCGCACTCGCGAGAGGCCATCAAGTGGAACGAGTGGCTCGCCAAAAAGTTTCAGTATAACCCGGATGAAAAGTATAC
Organism: uncultured Anaerolineae bacterium; assembly: GCA_964353405.1. GTDB lineage: Bacteria > Chloroflexota > Anaerolineae > Fen-1058 > Fen-1058 > JBGLNJ01. Next base: position 3,893 of record CAYGWJ010000087.1, on the reverse strand, counting down.
GCTGAGTGTGCATGACAATCCGTACTTGGGATCTGTTTTCGGGCTCAAGGACATCTTGCGCGATGACCAGGGCCAAAAGTTCGTCAAGGAAAATGCGGTCGTGATCAGCACGATACGGATGGGGTTCGGTCATTATCGAGTTGCCATGGCCGGCGCGTCCTGCGCCAAAGCAATGGGCTTTACGCCGTATTGGTTGGATTTGTTAGCCATTCCGGGCGTCACCACGGATGTGATCAACTGGTGCAATACCAATTACAGTCGCTATTCCCGGTTGTCACAACGCAGCGGGCTGTTTAACAAGTATATTTGGGAATGCCTCACCACTGGCGAACCGACCCTACCCATTCTGAATACTATTCTGAACAACTGGATTGTGACCTGGCCGTGGAGATACCTCAAGACCAATGTCAAAGACTATGAGATGAGCGCACTGTTCAAGAACCTCTACCAGGCACTGCCCTCCGATGTGCCGATGCTCACCTCGCACATGTGGAACTGCATGGGCGCGGTGGCGGGCGGCATGACGAACGTTGTAGATATGATGTTTGATAACTGGCCGATGGCGTTTCAATTGACCGAGGGCGCCAAGCACGGCGTTCAGTCACCTTCCGGCTATTGTGGTTTCAGGACCATGCGGGGCTTTGACGAGACGAACAAGATTATGAATCCTGTTCCCGCTGATGCCCTCTACTACACCGGCCATCATGTTGATCACGAATTGGTGGAAAACATCGAGGTGGACTGTGAGGCTCGCCTCCGACGCATGAAGAATAATGAGCCTCGAAGACTTCTCGTGACGATGGGCGGGGCAGGCGCACAGCGAGAACTATTCAAGGCCATCATCGAGCATTGTATCCCATTGATCAGAAAGGAGCATGTGGCTCTCTTTGTCAATCTGGGAGACCACAAGAACAATTGGGACTGGCTACAGGCTGAGTTGGCACAGCACAAAGACCTCATCCAGACTCACTTTACCTGGGAAGATACCAAAGCTTTCGTGGACGAGATAAGAACCAGGTCGGCCAAAGGGCTGCATGTTTTCCTGCACGATAACACTTTCCATGCCGTCTATGCCACCAATTATCTGATGCGTGTCATTGATGTCATGATCACAAAACCGAGTGAACTCGCCTTTTATCCGGTGCCCAAGATTTTCAACGAACGAGTGGGCGGACACGAGATGTGGGGCGCTATCCGAGGCGCCGAGATCGGCGACGGCACCGTTGAATGTCGCACCATCCCGCACACTCTACAGGCCATAGATTTGCTCACTTACGATGCCAGTCTACTCCAGTTATTCTGTGACTGTATCGTCAAGAACAAAAGCATCGGCATTTATGATGGCGCTTACAAGTGCGTGGAATTGGCGACCGGCAAGAAATTTGAGAGAAGAAAGAAGTAGGGGCTACATTTGCTATGCCTAACTTTTCTCTCGAACTCGAAGGCTCTGACCTGACCTTTTACCGCGACGGCGACGTCATCCTGCGGGGGCGGCTCACGCCCAACTCGCGCGGCGGCATTCCGCTGGTCCTCAACGGACCAAGCGGGTGGCGCATTGAACACGAGGACGACGTTGACGCACAAGACGTGTTCGACTTGCACACAGCGGGACATATGTTCGGCGGGCAAGAGCTGCTCAACCAGCTTTGGCCGAGCGAGCGCGCCATGCTGGATGCTTCGCCCTTCATTACGAGCGATAATGGCCCCACCGGGCTTGCGTGCATCCTCACGCCGTTGTGGGTCACGTCATCCGGTGTGGCGATCCTGGCCGACCACGATCAAGCGTTGCACGTAAGCCTGAACCGCTCGACTGCACAGCAGTCGGTTCTCAAATGGGACTTGGGATCGCCTGCGCCGTTTGATCGCCGCCCGATGCCGGAAGATGGAACGGGCGACGGTCAGTTGCGATTGAGCGGCCAAGGCCTGCGCTATCGCTTGCTGGTGGGCGAAAATGCAGTTGAAGCATGGCGTGCGTGCCTGCCGCACATCGGCCATCCTGCAAAGGTTCCGCCGGAGGCCTTGTGGCACAAGCCGATTTGGACGACGTGGGCACGCTTCAAGACAGACATCCATCAACGCCGTGTGATCGAGTTTGCCGATGAAATCATCACGCACGGCTATCCTCACGGCGTCATGGAGATTGACGATCGCTGGCAAGTCCACTATGGCGACGTGGCGTTCGATCCCCAGCGCTTTTCCCATCCACGTGCGATGGTAGACGACCTGCACGCGCGCGGCCTGGCCGTGACATGTTGGGTGATGCCGTTCATCAATCCCGACGCCGAGTGCTTTGACACAGCGTGTGCGCGCGGCTACCTGCTGAAGCGAGCCGACGGATCGCCCCAACCTGTGCGTTGGTGGCAGGGCGATGGTTACCTGCTGGACGTAGCCAATGTCGAGGCTCTGCAATGGTTCGGCGATCGCCTGCGCGCGCTGCAAGCCGCTACAGGATTGGACGGCTACAAGTTTGACGCGGGCGAAGCGATCTTTGCGGACAGTCACGCAGGCCGCCTCGACCCCAATGACTATACGCGCCGCTATGTAGATTTTGTGGCTGCCGATTTCCCGTTTTGCGAGGTCCGCTCTGGCTGGGGCAACCAGCGCGCACCGATTCTGTTCCGCCAGTGGGACAAGTCTTGCAGGTGGGGAACCGATAACGGGTTAAAGAGCCTCATCACAGGCGCGTTCGCGCTTGGCCTGGCGGGCTATCCGTTCGTCCTGCCCGACATGGTCGGCGGCAATGCGTATGGCGGCGAAAACACCGATGCCGAGTTGATGATTCGCTGGTCGCAGGCCAATGCGTTGTTGCCGGCGATTCAGTTTTCGCTTGCGCCGTGGGACTATGGCGACGAGTGCGACCGGCTGTGCCGCGCCGCGCTCGATCTACGCGAGCAGTTCATGGATCGCATCAGCGCGGCGATGCGTCAGGCCGCGCAGAGCGGCGAACCCGTCATCCGGCCGGTGTGGTGGCTTGCGCCCGATGATGAGCGCGCTCTCATCTGCGACGACGAGTTTCTTCTCGGCGATGATGTGCTTGTCGCGCCAGTGCTCGAACCGCGTCAGCGCGCGCGGGATGTCTATTTGCCGCGCGGCCATTGGCAGGACGCGCGTAGGGGTCAGACCGTCGCAGGCCCGCTGGTTCTATCGAACGTGCCGGCGCCATTGGATACTTGCCTAGTGTACGAGAGGGTAGCATGAACCTTTTTACTCAGCCTCACCGTCGCTATAATCCCCTGACGAACGAGTGGATTCTCGTCTCGCCGCACCGCACCGACCGGCCCTGGCAGGGACAAGTCGAAAAGCTTCCACCGGAGACTCGCCCCAGCTACGACCCCCAATGCTACCTGTGCCCCGGCAACGAGCGCGCGGGCGGCAAGCGCAACCCGCAGTACGGCAGCACGTTTGTCTTCCAGAATGACTTTTCTGCTCTGTTGCCGGATACGCCGGCGGAGGAACTCGACCAGCGCGGCCTGTTGCGCGCCGCAAGCGAGCGCGGGTTGTGCCGTGTGATTTGCTTTTCGCCCCGCCACGATTGGACGCTGCCCGATATGCCCCGGCCTGACATCCGTCGTGTGGTGGACGTGTGGGCCGGCCAGACGGTTGAAATCGGCGCGATGGAATTCATCAGGTACGTTCAGGTGTTTGAAAACAAGGGCGCGATGATGGGGTGTAGCAACCCGCACCCGCACTGTCAAATTTGGGCCAGCGAGCATGTGCCGACCGAACCGGCCAAAGAACTGCGCTCACAATCCGCATACCTGGACGAGCATGGCACCTGCCTGCTGTGCGACTATCTGGCACTGGAGCTAAAGGCAGGCGAACGCATCGTATTGCAGAATGAGCATTTTGTCGCCCTGGCGCCGTTCTGGGCTGTGTGGCCGTTCGAGACGATG
>CAYGWJ010000086.1:0-18670 GCA_964353405.1 uncultured Anaerolineae bacterium | reverse complement strand
AGAGAAGGTGTTGCCTGTACCCAAGAAATTCGCTCGTCTGCATACTTGATGGGTGTCTAACTGTCGTGTCCACGATGTTCTGAATACATCTAATGGTCGAAAGTTGAGCTCAGAATGTCCACGATGTTCTGAATACGGACAACTAGACGGCGCTAGAGTCTCATGAGGTTAGTAAGGCTGCTTCATATAGGCGAGACGGTCTTTCCTGAACGAATCTTTCCACACTTGGGCGTTGGTTGCTAAAGGTGTAGGTTACGCTACCCAATGAGCTTGTTGTAGTAGCAAGAATTGAGGGTTTGGGAACAGGCAATCCATCCTCTAGTAGACTCTGGATGAAATCAATTTTCGCTAGCCGCAAATTCTCCACTGCCTGTTCGATAGTTTCTCCCTGGCTCATACATCCATCCAATTCGAGGATACGAGCAAGGTATACTGGTTGTGAATCAGTCGTTTCGTCCAATTCGACTTCAACTGTAAATGGAAGCTCAGCCAATTTCTCGGCTTTCTCCAAACTCGTGTTCATGTCCAGCCCTCCTTTGTTGTTCTAGCAACCTGTCAATCAGCTTTACTGCATATTCAACATACCCTTTAGCAAGATAATTATGCCGTGGCAGGGTAGCTCTGAGTTCTGGAAAATCAGGATGCTTGACTATATCGTGACTCTTGCCATGGCTGATGACGAATCCAAAACCCTCATACAATCTATCAAGGTCATCCCTTTTCCAGCTGGCCTTTGATCGACGCATACGCTCCAAGAGCTTTTGCGCTTTGGAAGTCATGAGAGTTACCCTTTGCCAATGTTTGGCGCTTCAATTGTATTCGCATATACGGTCAGGTCGCCTTTATAATCCTTGTCAACCAGAACTATGAATTGATATGGCCCTGGCTTTGGAAAAACAATATCCTTCAATTCTAAGATTGCATTTACTTCAGGTTTTCTCCCACCCACGCTTTTGGGAATATCAGCAGAGCCTGAGAGGCTCATGATTTGGTTGCCATCAATATCTACCAACCTGATGGTTAAGCTACGCGTTTCTCCAAACTCGCCAAGTTCTGCGCCAAGTTTGACCACTAGGTGCATCGAGGGACGTCTAGCTGGAAAATGAGTGGCGTTTATTTCGTTAAAGATGCCCATGACGTTTAGCTTGCCGTCGCCAGTAACATTGGCGTAATCGGCTGCTAAGAGTAGCAACAGTTTCATAGTGTCTCCTCTACTATCAATCTGTCCGCAGCTAGATTAAAAGGGAAAATCGTGTTCGTGCACTTGGCTACGAGCCGTCCAGGGATTCATGCATCGCTGGTTAGCCAAGCAGGGCACGCCGCAACGCGCGATCTGTTAGCCTCTGTATCTGGACGAAGCGGGTTCTGCCCCTGAGGGATATTGTACTCCTAAACGGGCGCGTAAGACAAGCGGCAAATTGTTCATGGGCCTGCCGACAGGGGCCAGCCAGCGACTCAACTCAAACTCAACCACTGACCTCGTCGCTCGCACATACTTCTCGGTATAGAAACCACGTTCCCTTGCGCGCGTCTGAGCCTTTGGGCGCACGGTCATAGTAGATGTCAAACACCTGCCCACTTTCGACGCGAACCCGAAAGTAATCCCGCCCCACACCCCACGAGCCTCGGCCTGCTGCCACGGCTGCGTGCTGAGGTTGCATATTGCGCGCCATGCGCCCCCGTCGGGTATAGTCGTGCCACTCGCTCAGCTTTTCGAGGATGCGAAACGTCTCCCCGCGCCAGGTGAACGCATCCGGGCAGCCGGGCTTTTTTTCCAGCGCGGGCGGCTGGTCAAAATGCGTTTCGATAGGTTCGGCGATAAAGCGTGGGACGTTGGCGTCCATATTCATTCCAGTCACAAGGTAGCGTTATTGTAACCCGTGACGTTGCATGCGTCAATCCGCTTTTGAAATTTGATAATTTGATATTTGACATTTGACATTTTACCCTCGTTTGTGCTATCCTCATGAGTGGGCGGCGCAGCGATGCGCCCAGAAGCAAGGAGCAGGTGAAATATGACGACCAAAACCTCCATCATCCGACGGCCGGCCGTGGCCGGTCAATTCTATCCGGGCGACCCCGACGATTTGCGTTCGATGGTAGATGGCTTTTTGGCGCAGGCGGTCAAGTCCGGGCCTGACCCGGCGGCGCTCGTCAGCCCGCACGCGGGCTATGTATTTTCCGGTCACGTGGCCGCGCACGCGTTCAAGCAGGCCGAGGGCGTGGATTACGATGCCGTCATTGTGCTGGGCACCGATCACAGGCCCATCGGCCGGGGGTGTTCCATCTGGCCGGAAGGCGCGTATGCCACGCCGCTGGGCGATGTGCCGATTGACAGCGAGCTGGCGCGTGCCTTGATGGAGGCCAGTGACCGCATCCAGTTTCATCGCGAGGCGCACCTGCCGGAGCACTCGATTGAGGTGCAGTTGCCTTTTTTGCAGCGCGTCCAGCCGGGGAAAAAGTTTGTGCCGATCCTTGTTTCCGATACAAGCCTGCAAAACTGCCAAGCGCTGGCAAACGCGCTCGACTCGACACTCAAAGATCGAAAAGCGCTCGTCGTCGCCAGCTCGGACCTGTCACACTATCCCGGCTATGACGACGCGGTACGGGTGGACCGCGCCACACTCGCGGCGGTCACCAGCCTCGATCCGTTAGCTTTGCAGGCCAGCACTGAAGATTACATGGAGGAGGGCATTCCCGAATTGCACACTTGCATGTGCGGCACGGGGCCGGTGATGACGGCGATGCTGTACGCGCGCGCGATCGGCGCAGAGCAGGTGGACGTGCTCAAGTACGCCAACTCGGGCGATGTAGCGTATGGCGACAAGCGCCAGGTGGTAGGCTATGGCGCGGTGCGCTTTGCGCGCGGGTCAGCGCCAGGCCTTGCGGCGGAGGAAAAGGAATCGCTCTTGCGTCACGTGCGCGAGACGCTGACGGATTACCTGGGCAAGGGTGAAAAACCTGCCTTCCCGACCAACTCGCCCGCGCTGCTTCAACCACGCGCGACGTTTGTCACACTGCGCGCGCGTGAGACGGGCGAGCTGCGCGGCTGCCGGGGCGAGATCGTCGCGCGTCAGCCGCTGATTGATTCGGTGCAGAACATGGCGATTGCTTCCGCCACGGACGACCCACGCTTTGCGCCCGTGACGGCGGATCAGGTGCCGGGCCTGCATATTGAAATCAGCGCGCTGACGCCGATGAAGCCGATCAAGCCGGAAGACGTCGTCGTGGGGCGACACGGCCTGATGATCATCAAGGGCCACAATTCGGGCCTGCTGCTGCCGCAAGTGCCCGTGGAGCAGGGTTGGGACCGTGAGGAATTCTTGCGCGGGCTGTGCCACAAGGCGTGGCTGCCAGAGAATGCGTGGAAGGCGCAAGACGCGCAGCTTTACGCCTTTGAGGCCGAAGTCTGGGGCGAGCCGGAATAGTGTGGAGCGTAGAGCGTTGAGCGATATAGAATTGCTCTAAATCAATTGCGCGATCCGCGAGATTCTTTTGCCACAAAGAACACATAGAACACAAGAGATAAAAACCTTTTTGCGTTCTTTGTGTTCTTTTGCGGCTATGATCAGGCTATAAACGTCATGTTTTGACGCCCCCGGTCTCTTGCCAGGCCGAGGGCTTTTTTTGCGCACCTTTGGCGACGAGCACCAGCCGCTCGACGTTGCCCTGCCAGGCTTCTCTCAGGGCGGGATTATGGGTCAGCAGGTTGAGCGTGGCAGTGAGGATGCCGTTCACGGGCGTCGGCACCCCAGCGGCCTGGCCGGCGCGTGCCACCGCGCCATTGATTTCATCCACTTCCGAAAGGTAGCTGCCGCGATTCAGCTCGATGAGGAGTGACGGCAGTTTTTCCGCCCGGCCTTGCACCACAAGTGGGCGCATGACCGGTCCCAACAGCGGCGTGGGGACAAGTCTCAACGCCAGCACCAGCAGCGGCACGGGATAGCCCGGCAGCGAGACGGGCTGCACTTGCAGCTTGTTCATCACGGCGATGGCCTCACGCAGTTGCGCGACTTCGAGCCAGACCAGCCGCCGATCGTTGAACACGCGCACCGTATTCATATTCAGGATGGCCGAGGTCGCATTGCCGATGATGTTGAGCAGCAGTTTGGACCAGCGCATCGAGCGATAGTCGGCATACGTGCGCGTGACGATACCCGCCTGGTTGAACTGTGCGGCCAGTGACTCGACGGACTGGCTGATGACAGGCGCGATGCCGACGCCGCCCTGCTTCTTCTCCGAGCGGGCCACACCCAATTCCGGCACGGCGATAGGATGCGTGATCGTCGCGGCGACGACTTTATCCGGGCCAAACGCCTGCATGAGCACATCGTCATTGCTGATGCCGTTTTGGAATGAAGCGATGAGCCGGAAGCGCGAAGCGTAAGGGCGCAAGTCGTCCACCACGGTCTGTGTGTGAAAGGTCTTGACGCAGACTAGTACCAGGTCAACCAACGACGAACCGTCGAACGCTTCGCCGAGCTCGGTCGTTGCTTTGACCTGAACCGTCGTCGTGTTGTCCGGCTCGAGGATGCGCAGCCCGTTGGCGCGCACGGCTTGTACAAAAGGTGACCGGTCAACAAAAGTCACGTCCTGGCCAAAAGCGGCCAGCTTGCCGCCAACAAATCCGCCGATAGCGCCTGCGCCCATCACAACGATTCGCATTCTATTCTCCGCCCAGCACGCTGCCGATGAACGTCGGTTGTCCGCGCGCAAAATCTTGCGCGCTCATGGCGCGCTTGCCTTCCAATTGTATTTCGACCAGTCGCAAGGGCCTGTCGCCTGTTGCCACCCGGATGTCGTTTCCAGCCTTGACGACCAGCCCCGGTGTGCTGTGCGATTCCGGTTCCCCCGCTTTTTCAGAGGGGTGATCTGCAACCTGCACCGAAAGGACGCGCAAGAGTTTGCCGTTCCACGTGGTGGATGTTCCCGGCCGAGGCGAGAACGCACGCACGCGCCGATCCAGCACGATGGCAGAGTCTGACCAGTTCAGGCGACCCTCGGCTTTGTTGAGCTTGGGCGCGAACGTCGCTCGCGACTCTTCCTGAGGCTGTGGCGTAATGTCACCTGCGATCCAATGTGGCAAAACTTGTGCAGCTAACCCCGCGCCGACTTGCGCCAACTGCTCCGAAAGAGTGCCGGTCGTGTCGTCTGGGCGAATGGTTACACTGGCCTGCGCGATCGTCGGCCCGGTGTCCAGACCCTCGTCCATTCGCATCAGCGTGATGCCGGTCTCGGCTTCACCGTTGAGAATGGCGGCCGGGATGGGCGCTGCGCCTCGGTAGCGCGGCAAGAGCGAAGCGTGGACGTTGACGCAGCCGTACGGCGGCAGATCCAGCACAGCTTTGGGCAACAGCAAGCCATACGCCGCTACGACGATAACGTCAGGTTTGAGCGCAGCCAGTTGTGCCTGTACGGCTTGGTCTCGCAGGGTGCGCGGCTGAAAGAAGCTGAGGCCGCGTTCTTGCGCGAACCGTTTTACGGGTGGGGCGGTGGGGCGTTGTCCGCGTCCGGCGGGTTTATCGGGTTGAGTGAATACGCCGACGACCGTCAAGTGGTCTGCCAGCATCTGAAGGGTCGGCACGGCAAATTCCGGCGTGCCCACGAACACGATGCGGTTCATCTGCGCCCCAGCTCTCGACGCGCCTCTTCCAACCCGGTCGTCAAGCGGGCGTTCTCAACCGCCATGGCCAGCAGGTCCGCCATCGCCTGCAAGGACGTAATATCCAGCTCGGTGAAAGGATCCTCGACGGCGGACTGGATCGTGAGCGCGCCGATCACTCGGCCACCGACGATGAGCGGCAGCGCCATTTCGGAGCGCGTCTCGGGCAAAAGTGGGCTGCCGATGCGCACGGCGTCCAGCCCTACGTGGGGCGCGATGCGCGCTTGCTGGTGGTTGATGCACCAGCCGACCATGGACGTGTCGGCAATCTCGAGCTTGTGTCCCTGTTCGACCATTTTACGCCCGATCTCGCCTCGACCGGTGCGCAGCACGGCGTACCGTGGCTGATGCGGGTCGGTCAGAAATACGCCGGCGTAGTAGAAATTGAACGTATCGCAGATAATGTCTACGACCTGGCCGAACAATGCGTCGAGATCGAGGAGCGACGTGACGGCATGGCCGACTTGCGCGGCGGCCTCTAGCAGCCTGGTCTGGCGGTCCGTTGGGGATTGCTCAAATTGCATCACCAGCCTCCTCCGGCAAGAGTCCTGTCTCTATCTGCATTTGACCTTTCGGCGCATTCGGCGTAAACTCTATTACGGTCAGGCTATCCAACTCAGGTGGTAGTTTACCATCACTTGCGCTGACTGAAAAGCGACAGCCTGCTTCGGGGATCAGACAAACGGCCACGGGCTTTCGATCATGCTGCGATCGCGGTGGAGCGTCAATGGATCATCACCTGCAGACGAATCTGGAACACTGGAACGAGCTGACCCCACTTCATGCCCGGTCGGCGTTTTACGATCTGAAGGGCTTTAGGGCTGGCAAGTCGAGCCTGAAGCCGATCGAGGTTCGAGAGCTGGGCGGCGTGACGGCCAAGTCACTGTTGCACTTGCAGTGTCACTTTGGGATGGACACGCTGTCCTGGGCGCGCCGAGGCGCGCGAGTGACCGGCGTGGATTTTTCCGATCGGGCCATCGCCACGGCCCGTTCCTTGAGTCAAGAGTTGGATATCGCGGCGGATTTTGTGTGTTCGGACATCTACAGCTTGCCTACCAGCCTTTCCGGCGAGTTTGATATCGTGTTCACTTCTTACGGTGTTTTGTGTTGGTTGCCCGACCTCGCGCGCTGGGCGCAAGTCGTCGCTCATTTCTTAAAGCCGGGCGGGACATTTTACATTGTCGAAGAACATCCGCTGGCCAATATCCTGGAGGATGACACGACAACGGGTGGTTTCAAGATTGCCTACTCGTATTTCCATTCGCCGGAGCCTTGGCCGTGGGAGGGTGAGGGCACTTATGCCGACCGAACAGCAACTGTCGAGCACCGAGCCACTTACGAGTGGACGCACGGTCTGTCCGATATTCTCAATGCGCTGACGGCGGAGGGATTGCGTATCGAGTTCCTTCACGAGTTCCCTTATCTTATGTATGGCAAGTTGGCTTGCATGGAAGAGAGTGAGGATGGCTGGTGGAGATTCAAAGACCGCCAGGTCAATCTCCCACTGATGTTTTCGCTCAAGGCTGTCAAGTGAGCGGAACGCTGCAACCAGGAGAGAGATGAGCCAACCCACTTGCCCGAAATTGGAAATCATGGCCGTTCCTGACCTGCCGATATTCCAGTGCGGCGACGACCTGCCCGGCATCATTTTTGAGCGCGCCCGCGCGGCGGGCATAGAGTTCGAAGAGCACGATGTGGTCGTCGTCACGCAAAAGATTGTCTCCAAGGTCGAGGGACGCGCGGTCAAGCTGAGCGGGGTCGAGCCTTCGCCAGAGGCGATAGAGTTGGCCGCCGAGGTGCGCAAAGACCCGTGTTTTGTGGAGGTCGTCCTGCGCGAGTCGCGCGGCGTCGTGGCGATGCGGCCCGACCTGCTGGTGGTAGAAAATCGCCAGGGCATCATCTGCGCCAATGCGGGCATTGACCGCTCCAACGTCGAGCAGACGGGGGAGGGCGAGACGCTTATGCTCTTGCCCGCGGACCCGGACGCATCGGCGCGGGGCATCCAGTCGCGGCTCGAATCGCTTTCCGGCAACAAGCTGGCTGTGCTCATCATTGACACGCTGGGGCGCCCGTTCCGCGAGGGTGTGATCGGCATGGCGATTGGCGTGGCCGGGATGGATCCGTTGATGGATATGCGCGGGCAGACTGATCTCTTTGGCTATGTCATGGAGCGCACCATCATCAATCGCGCGGATGAAATTGCGGCTTGCGCTTCAATGCTCATGGGCCAGACGACGGCGCGGTTGCCCGTCGTCATCGTGCGCGGAGCAGGTTACTGGCCTGGCGCCGGCTCATCGCGCAGCATTTTGCGCGAGCCGTGGAAGGATATGTTCCGTCCCAAGGGTTACTTGCGCCCCGGCAAGGCGTAAGAAATTTCGGATAGGAGGTCAACATGTTTCTCGGAAAACTGGGCAAAGTGGGTATCGTTCTTATGGGCGCGGTCGGAGCGGCGCTGTTGGGGGCGTGGCTCTTGTCCGCATCGGGGCCGGAGACCCTGGGAACGTCTCCGGCGACACTGACCTTTATCAGCCCCATTGGCAATCCGCAGTTTGGACTGCGCAAGGTGGTGGACAACGGCAATCCGGCGCCCGGCAACCAGATCAACTACACCTTGTTCTATCGGAATACGAACCCAGGTTCGCAGGCTTTTAACGTGCGGCTGTACGATATTCTGCCGCCCGGCGCGGCACTGGTTTCCAGCAGCCCCCCGGCCACGGTGCAAGATGGCGTACTGTTGTTTACCGCGGCCTCGGTAGGCCCGGCGACGAACGAGGTGAGCGTCACGTTGCAGGTGCGCGTGCCCGATGGGTATCCTCAACTGGTCAATAACGCGTTGGTGATGGCGGATGGTGTTAATCCCGCCTTTGCTTCTTTGCTCACCCATGTCGCGCTGCAGCCGTCGAGTGATCTGCGCTTGACCAAGTTGGGCTATGCATTTGCGTTGACCAACACGCAGTTGGTCTACACCCTTCGATGCGCCAACGTCGGCGACTCGCCCATCAGCAATGTGACGGTTATAGATGTCATGCCGACAGGTTTGCCACTGGTGGGCGCTTCACCCGCGCCCGATTTGACGATACTGCCGTTGCTGCGCTGGTCATTGGGGACCCTGGCGGCGGGCGAGGTCAGGACGCTGGTTATTACGACCACGTCTCCGGCTGCGACAGGCGTCATCACCAATTCAGCGGTGATGGGGGCCTTTCAAAACGTGATGACCCAGACGGTCTTTGCGACGCAGATTGTGAGCAGCGGGCCGATCTTGCAGGTGACGAAAGATGCGTCTGCTTCAACGGCTGAGGCCGGGCGCGCGCTTGTCTATACCCTCCGGTATCAGAACATCGGCAACATGGCGGCGACGAACGTGACACTGACCGATACGCTTCCATCCGATGTGACCTTCGTGGCAACCTATCCAACAGCAACTCGATCTGGTCAGCAATTGACGTGGAACTTGGACACCTTGAACCCAGGCGACCAGGGCCAGGTCGTCATCACGACGACGGTTGGGCCAGCATGGGGCCAAGTGCTGCATAACGTGGCCGACATTACGGGGCAGTCGGGCGCCTTCCCGGGACATTGGGAGTTGGAAACGCCCGTCCGGTTGGCCCTGATCTATCTCCCAGTTGTGATGAAGCATTGAGTGCAAAGCGTAGAGCGTGAAGCGCGACCACTTCACGCTCTACACTCTACGCTCTACGGCCTGGGAATGCCGGTGATGCGAATTCCAGCCGCCTTGACCTTGTGCTTGATGTTCAAGTTAATGAGCACGCTGGTCAAGCCTTCGACGACCACGGCGTTTTCAATCGGCCCGGCATCCCAGGCCTGCATGTGCGCGGCCTGCGCCAGTTCGATGACTTGCATCTTGGCGTCCTTGTCGTTGCCGCACACCAGCACGTCGCACTCGATCTCGTGGTCGAGCGATTTCAGGTGTTCTGCGCTAATGTTCTGAAACGCCGCCACGACGCGGACCGCCTGGCCCAAGAGTTGCTGCGCTTCGATGGCAGCCGAGCCGGCGGCCGGCAGCTTGACGCGGCGGACGTTGGCCGGGTCGAGGGGCACAGTGACGTCCACAAAGACTTTGCCTTGCACCACGTCCCGCACGGATTCGAGCGTGCAAGTGTGAGCGGCATACGGCACGCTCATCACGACGATGTCGGCCTGCGCGGCAGCATCGCGATTGGTCATTCCGTGCACGCTGTCTTGGCCGACTGCCGTGTAGAGTTCGGCGGCGGCGAGCTGCGCCTTGGCCAGCTCACGGCTTCCGATGGTCACATCAAACCCTGCGGCAGCCCAGCGCAACGCAAGCCCCGAGCCTTCTTTGCCGGTTCCGCCCAGCACGGCGATCTTTTGTCGGGTCACTGTTCTCTCCTATGATGTCGAACGACCAGGAACTGCTTGGCGATAAAAAGTTCTATTCGTCCTGGATCATGCGTCGTCCTTCGTCGGTCGAAATGATTCCCCCGCCTATCACGATCTCTTGATCGTAAAACACAATCGCTTGCCCCGGCGTGATGTCGCGCTGAGCCTGGTCAAAGTGGACGTGCGCCGCCGAGTGGGGCAGGGGGGTGATGGCGCAAGCAGCCTCGTGGGCCTTGTAGCGAATCTTGGCCGTGGCGCGAAATGGCGCGGACGGGATTTCTCCGCTGACATAGTTCACGCGCAGAGCCAGGCATTCGTTGCGGCCCAGTTCGCTCAGTGCGCCCACGATCACTGCATTTTCGGCAGCCTGGAGCGCAATCACGTAAAGCGCCTCTGGCCCGGAGATGCCGATGCCTTTGCGCTGGCCGATGGTGTAGAGCGCCAATCCATGGTGTTGGCCCACCACGCGACCGGCTGTGTCGCGAATCGGACCCGGTCGCAGCGCATCGGGCGCGTTTCGCGCAAGGAACCCTCGATAGTCGCCATCAGCCACAAAGCACAAATCCTGGCTGTCTGCTTTGTCTGCGACGGGCAAGCCTTTCCTCGCCGCAATCTCGCGCACCTGCGGCTTTATTAATTCGCCGAGCGGAAACATCACGTGGCGGAGCTTGTCCTGGTTCAATACGCTGAGGACGTACGACTGATCTTTGTTGTGATCCACTGCACGGAGCAACTGGAACTTGCTTTCCGCTTCCCCCTTGGCAACAAGGGGGGGCCTGACCCGCGCATAGTGCCCGGTGGCCAGTTTTTCTGCGCCCAGGCCGAGTGCTTTGTTGAGCAGCACCTCAAAGCGCACATGGCGATTGCAGTTGAGGCAGGGATTCGGCGTCTGTCCGGCCGAGTATTGTGCGATGAAATCTTGCACCACCAGCCGCTTGAACGAATCCGCCACGTTGACGAGGTAAAACGGAATGCCGAGTTGGTCGGCCACGCGGCGAGCCAGCGTGGTGTCTTCCGGTGTGCAGCAGCGATTGGAGCGAAGGCTCGCCTGACTGCCATCGCCGACCGTTGGCGTTTCTCCCTCGCTCCACAGCCTCAGCATGATGCCGACGACTTGATAACCCTGTTCCACCAACAGTGCGGCGGCCACGGAACTGTCCACGCCACCGGACATTGCCACGACGACTCGCGTCAATTCGGCCTCTGCGCGCGCTGCGCGCGCAAACGTTGCACTACGGTTGGCAACACACTCAGCACATCGTCAATGTCCGCTTCGGTCGTCAGATGCCCCAAAGTCATCCGCACACTGCCGATGGCCCATTCGCGCGGCAGGCCCATCGCTTTTAACACAAATGACGGCTCCGTCTCGCCCGTGGTGCAGGCCGAGCCGGTGCTGACGCAGATGCCTTCCAGGTCGAGCGCCAGCAGAATGCTTTCGCCGTCCACGTCTTTAAAGACCAGGCTCGCGCTGTTGGGCAGACGCTCCGTCGGATGACCTGTGAGGCGTGCATCCGGCACGTTTTGGAGCACACCCGCAACGAGCTTGTCGCGTAGTCGCGCCACGCGCATATTCTCGCTTTCCCGGCTCTCTTGCGCCAGCCTCAACGCCGTCGCCAGGCCGACGATCTCGGCGACGTTGACCGTGCCCGGCCGCCGGCCGCGCTCGTGCCCGCCGCCTGTAAGCGCCGGGGCAAGTTCCGTCCCGCGCCGGATATAGAGCACGCCCACACCCTTGGGCCCGTAAAACTTGTGCGCGCTCAAGGCCAGCAAATCAACGCCCAGCTTGTTCACGTTCAGATCAAGCGCGCCGCCCGCCTGTACGGCGTCCGTATGGAACGCAATCTTGTGAGCATTAGCGATCTTGCCAATCTCGGCGATCGGCTGAAGCGTGCCCACCTCGTTGTTGGCATACATCACGCTGATGAGGACCGTGTCGGGTCGAATGGCGCGGGCAATGTCGTCGGGGTTCACGCGCCCGTCGGCATCTACCGGCGCCAGCGTCACGTCGCAGTGGAATCGCTCGTGGAGCTGTTCCACCGTTGCGCCGACGGCGTGATGCTCAACGGGCGTGGTGATGATGTGGCCGCGCCGGGCATAAGCGGCGCCGCGTACGGCCAGGTTATCGCTTTCTGTGCCGCAACCGGTAAAGATAACTTCGGTGAGATGACAGCCCAAGACACTCGCCACGGTCTGCCGCGCTTCATCCAACGCTTTGAGCGCGGCGCGCCCGACCGAGTGAATGGACGAGGTGTTGCCATAGACTTGCGACCAATACGGCTGCATCGCTTCGACCACGCGCGGGTCAACTGGCGTGGTCGAAGCGTGATCCAGATACACTAGACGCTTGTTCATCTCAATATCTCCGCTAACACGATGGCGGGATTGTAGCACGCGGCGAAAGGGGTGTCAATGGTGGAAGGACGCAGAGTATCGCGATTACGGCACAACTGGTGGCCGTACCCTATGAATCGCCATCGGTTTTGCCTGTTCCGTTCTTATGTGCTATGATGCCATCCGCGTGTTGCGGGAGGCACTCGTGCTGACAGGCAAGCGGCTGACCCTCGAACAAATCACCGCGCTTTTGCGCAGCAAAGAGATGGGCGTGTTCGCTGGAGTAGACTTGAGCGACATTGACCTGCGCATCCTCGACCTGACTCATGCCAACCTCAGCGGGGCCAACCTGCGCGGCGTGGACCTTTCCGGCGTGGCGCTGGTGATGGTCAACTTGACGGGCGCGACCCTCACCGACGCGGACCTGTCCGCGGCCAATCTTACCGATGCGACTTTGTGGATGACGGATCTGGTGGGCGCCAAGCTTGGTTCGGCCAACCTTACGGGCGCCTATCTGGCTGGAGCCAGGCTGATCGGCGCCGATTTGCGCAATGCGACCCTGCTGGATGCAAATCTGTGGAAGGCCGACCTGCGCGGCGCAAACCTTCAAGGCGCGAACCTGGATGGCGCCACTTTGCGTCAGACCAACCTGGAAGGCGTCGTCGGTCTGCGCCGGGACGACAAGTAATCCGCGCAATTTTATCTCGCCCTGGAGGCGCTCTATGCAAGCAGACACGATTCTCGCTCACGGTGTCGTCGTGACGATGGATTCGGCTTTCCGCACCATCCGTGACGGCGCACTGGCCATGTCGGGAAGCAACATCGTTGCCGTCGGCCCGTCAACCCAGGTGTTGAGCGATTGCGCCTCCGACCACGTCGTGGACTGCAACGGTTGCGCCATCATCCC
The DNA here is from genome assembly GCA_964353405.1 of uncultured Anaerolineae bacterium. GTDB lineage: Bacteria > Chloroflexota > Anaerolineae > Fen-1058 > Fen-1058 > JBGLNJ01. The sequence goes on along the minus strand of CAYGWJ010000086.1, from coordinate 5,411 downwards.
CGGCCTGGTGGATGCGCACACTCACGTGCCTATGACGCTGTTGCGCGGCCTGGCCGATGACCTGCGCCTCGACGTCTGGCTGCATGGCTTTATGATGCCCGTCGAGCGCGAGTTCGTCAACCCTGATTTTGTGCGGATCGGCGCCTTGCTGGCCTGCGCAGAAATGATTCGGGGCGGCGTCACATGCTTTGCAGACATGTACTATTTTGAAGACGCCGTGGCTCAGGCCGCCGCCGAGGCGGGCATGCGTGCTGTGTGTTCGGAAACAGTGGTAAAGTTCCCATCGCCGGATGCCGGCAGTTATGAAGAAAGCCTGGACTATTGCCGTGCCTTTATCGAAAAATGGAAGGGCCATGCCCTCATCGTGCCTTCGGTTGGGCCGCACGCTCCTTACACTTGCACGCCGGAAATTCTCAAGGCCGCGACCGACCTGGCGGTTGAATATGATGTGCCGTTGCATATCCACCTTTCGGAAACATCTTCCGAGGTGGAGGAGAGCCGCAAGACGCACGGCGCGCCGCCCGTAGCCTGGGTCAAGAAGCAAGGCTTGTTCCGCGCGCAAGTGTTGGGCGCGCACTGCGTGCACGTGGACGCGGGCGAGATTCGTGATTTGCGCCAGGCCGGCGCGGGTGTGTCGCACAATCCCAGCAGCAACCTCAAGCTCGCCAGCGGCGTTGCGCCGGTGATCCGGATGGTCCAAGAGGGTTTGCACGTCGGCATCGGCACGGATGGCGCCGCCAGCAACAATGACCTGGATATGTTTGAGGAAATGCGCCTGGCGACTTTTCTGGCCAAAGGCACCAGCGGCGACCCGGTGGCTATCCCGGCGCGTCAAACGTTGGCCATGGCCACCGTGGAAGGCGCTCGCGCGCTTTTCCTGGGCGACATCACCGGCTCGCTGGAAGTGGGCAAGCGCGCGGACGTGGTGGTTGTCGCTCTGGATGGCCTGCACAATACGCCGCGCTTTGCTCGCGACCCGGACGCCGTTTACTCGGAGCTGGTCTATGCCTGCAAGAGCACCGATGTGCGCCACGTCTGGGTGAATGGTCGCTGTCTGCTGTGGGAGGGCGGCCTCCAAACCATTGATAGCGCCGACGTGCGCTCCCGCGCTCAAGACATTGCCGTTCGGATTGATGCGTTCCTGTCCGCGCGCGAAGGCAACCTGCTCGATAAACTCATTGCCATCGGCGGCCTGGAGCAGGAGGAAATGTTTGAGGTGCAGGTCAAAGTTCGCCTGGACGATGCCGCGTTGGCGCGCGTGGATGCCTGTCTTGTCAGCGACACCTTGAGTGTGCAGCGCTCCTCGGTACGTCGCCAGTTCGATACCTACTTTATGTTTGCTGATCCCGCCGCCGGACGCATTCGTCACCGCGAGGACGACATCGTCAATGCCGAAGGCGACGTGATGGATAGCCGCTATCGCTTGACGCTCACCGGCCCGAGCAAAGAGCGCGAGTTTACCAATTCAGTTCTTTTATCCCGCTCGCGTTTCACAGCCCACGCCGATCGCTCGTTGCGATTTTACCGCGAGTACTTTCGCCCACAGAACGAGTTCGAAATCCACAAGCAACGCCGCCGCTATCACATCTTGTACAGGGGGGTTGACCTGGTGATCAACGTGGATCGCATCCTACAGCCGGTCCTGGCGGGGGCTTTTCTGGAAGTCAAGAGTCGGACCTGGTCAAGCCGCGACGCCGAGCGGAAAGCCGGGCTGATTGGAGAGTTACTGGTCAGCCTGAACCTGGAAGCCGAGCAGATCATGCGAGAAGAGTACCCTGATTTCCTTGCGGAGAACACGAACTTCGCGTAGTCATAACATGCCAAGCATACTATTCTATTTGATTTTTATATGAATGAGGATAGGCTATGCGCAATTTCCTACGGAGACAATTTTTCGCGCACGGCTGCCGCGACAGATTGGGATGTTGCAGCATCGCCGTTCTCAATTAGAACGACAATCACCCACCGGGGGGAACTGGCTGGAGCAAATCCCAGGAACCAGGCTAACCGGTTTTCCCCGCTGATCGCCAACGCAGCCTGGCCCGCCAAGTCTGCATTCGTCGAGAGTACGGCCACAAGTGCGGAGGCAACCTCTGGCGGCATGGGCGAAGGGGCGAGGGAAGTGGACATGGGTTCGAAAGTGAGGCGGGGAACTGCAAGCGGGTGTCCGCCGTTGGCAAGTGTTCCAATGACCGTCGCCATTTGGAGTGGCGAGACCGTGAGCGCACCCTGTCCTAAAACGAGCTCGCGCACAGCCTGCGTCGTCGTCAGTCCGCCAGGCGACCAGCCTGTTGTGTGAGCCGGCAACTCGAAACCGTCCAGTTCGGCATCTAACTGCCAGCGCAGGATTGAGGCGGTAAGGCGGTCCCTATCAAGCTGGTCCGCGAGTGAGGCAAAAGGCGCCGGGCACCCGGCGGCATAGGCGGCAGAGAGTGTGCTGGTTGGCGGCGTGGTCGCACAGCTCAACGCCGCGCTTGCCAGTTGCACGGACGCATTAGCCTCAACCGTGCTGGTGAGATAGGCCCGTCCCTCGGACAACGCCTCTGCCAGGATGACGGTCTGGAACGCTGCGCCCGGCTGGTAGGTACCCTGCGTCGCTCGATTTACCAGCGGCGACGTCCGATCGCTTCGCAACTGTTCCCAATCCTGGTCGAGCGTGGCCGGGTCATAAGTTGGGCGGCTGGCGAGCGCAATCACTTGACCCTCTGGCACAGACAGGACGACAACAGCGCCAACGCGGTCGCCCAATGCGGCGTCGGCGGCGCGTTGAACCGATAGGTCAAGCGTCAGGCGAACCGAACGGCCTTTTGGCACACGATGCAGCAAACCGCCCAAAAATGTATCCAGACGAGTCCGCCCGGCGATGCCGCGCAGTTCGTCATCGAAGGCTGCCTCAGCGCCGCCCAGTCCGTGCCGCAGGCTATAGTAGCCTACTACCGGCGCGGCGGCACGCTCCGGGTAATAACGCACGTAACCATCCGGCGTGCTCTGGCTGACTGCCAGCGGTTGCCCATTGCGATCCACAATCGCGCCGCGCGGGACGCGCCGCTCGGCTAACACCAGGCGCGGGTTATCCTCCCTGGCGGAGAGTATCGAGCCCTGGACCGTCTGCCAGTAGCCGGTCACCAGCGCCAGCGCCAACAGCATCAGGATCAAGACCGTGCTGGCGCGGCGGATCGTGGCGGTGAATGATTCGCGATTCATCGTTCGCGCTCCGCCGCGCGATTGGAAACTTGAAGCAACAACCCGACAGCGACCAGGCTGGCCAGCAGTGAGCTGCCTCCATAACTGAGAAATGGCAGCGTGATGCCCGTGAGCGGGATCAGGCCGGCGTTACCCGCCATAATCACCCAGGCCTGCAAGCCAATCAGCGTTGCCAGGCCCGCGCCCAATAACCGGGCGAACGGCGCCCGAGCGCGCAGGGCCGCGCGAAAGCCCCGCATCATCAAGACGGCATAGAGCGCTACCACGGCCAGCGTTCCCATCAAACCAAATTCCTCGCCAATGGCAGCATAGACAAAATCGCTGTGGACCACCGGGATGACCGTCGGCGCTCCCTGTCCCAGTCCCTGCCCGAGCAAGCCGCCCGTGCCCAGCGCGATGAGCGATTGAACGATCTGAAACGCGCGCCCGGACGCATCGGCCCAGGGATTCCACCAGATGTCCACCCGCAGCGCGACACGGCTGATGAAGCGATAGGCGATGGCCGCGCCGACGAGAAACAGTCCCAGCCCGCCGATGACGTACCCGCTCTGGCCGCTGGCAATGTAGAGCATGGCCAGGAAAGTGAAAAAGAACAGCAGCGCTGCGCCCATGTCCTGTTGCGAAGCCAGCAGAACCATCGCCACTCCCCACATCGCCAGCAGCGGCGCAAGGTAGGGCAGGGCGGGCAGACGGAACCTTCCCAGGCGCGGGCCGGCCGTCGCAATCAGCTCGCGCTTTTCCGCCAGGTAAGACGAGAGATAGGCGATGAACAGCAGCTTGAGTATCTCGGACGGTTGAAGATAAACCGGGCCAAACTGCAGCCACAGTCGCTCCACTCGCGCGCCGGTGGGATTGACGCCAAAGACGAGCGTGGCCGCCAGCAGCACCAGTCCGGCGAAAAGCCAGGTATAGCGGTAGCGGCGCAGCCAACGCAAGTCACGCGGCGCGGCGGCCACGGCCAACAGCGCGGCAAGTGAGATGGGCAGCCACACCACCTGGCGTTGGAGGAACGGCGGAGCCAGCCGGGCAATCTCGATCAGCCCCCAGCCGCACAGCAGGGCCGTGATGGGCAGCAGCAACGGATCACGGCCCGGCAAAGAGCGCTGGAGGAGAAGGTGCACGGCGGCAAACGAAGCCGCCCAGACGGCAAAAGCTGCGAGACCGGCGGCAAAGGACAGGCGAGCCACCAGTACGAGCAAGACCAGACCGGCTGCAACGAACAGCGCGGCCAAGACAAGCAACACTCGCTCCAGGCCAGGCGGGGAAATGGCCGCCACTTGCGCTGAACCGGGCAGCCAGGGCCGGGTGCTCTGGGCTTTCGCCCGTGGCGTGCGGATTTCAGATTTCGGTGGCTCGACCAAAATCACTTGCGCCGTCCGCGCCCACGTGATCCGGCTTGAGCCGGAGAGCGAGCCTGACGTGCGGGCAAATACTTGGCGAGGATAGGCGCGAGTTCCCGCTTGATCTTTTCGGGGATGAGGTCGCGCCGGGTAATGAGCGCCGTCGCCAGCGCGTCTTTGCATTCGCACGCCCGCCCGGCGGTGGCGACTGCGGTTACAAGCTGCCCGACGGCTTGCTTGGTAAGCGCCGCGTTGGCATTCAGGTTCTCGATGAGCATGGCCACGTTGACGGCTTGTTCCGTTTCATGCCACACGTCGTAATCGGTGACGTGCGCCATGACGGCATAGCACAGCTCGGCTTCACGCGCCAGTTGGGCCTCCGGGCAAGCCGTCATGCCGATGATGTCCAAGCCCAGCTTGCGGTAGGTGGCGCTTTCGGCTTTGGTTGAAAACCTGGGACCTTCTATCGTGATGAACGCTGCGCCTTCATGAACGGTGGGCGCGCCGGCCGCGCGCGCTGCCAGCGCCACCTGCCGAGAAAAGTCGGCGCAAAACGGATGGGCAAACGAGATGTGCGCCACCAGCCCGCGCCCAAAGAACGTGTTACCGGTGCGCAGCCGGGTGTGATCGTAAAGCTGGTCGGGCACCACAATGTCGCGCGGCTTGAAATCCTCGCGCAAGGAACCGCACGCGCTGATCGAAAGAACGCGCTCCACGCCCAGCGTTTTGAGCGCGTAAATGTTGGCGCGGCTGTTGACCTCGGTGGGCAGGAGGCGATGCCCACGCCCGTGACGCGGCAAAAAGGCCACGCGCACGCCATTCAGCGTGCCGAGGATGATGGCGTCGGACGGGTCGCCAAAAGGTGTC
>CAYGWJ010000085.1:0-3088 GCA_964353405.1 uncultured Anaerolineae bacterium | reverse complement strand
GATGAGGAATACGTGCGGCAGCGTTTCTACCTGGACTCGACCGGGTGGAGCCAGCATGACGAAGCTGTGCCGCATCTCAAAACGATCCACCAGGCCGTATGGCAAGATCGCCGGCTTTTCCTGGCCTATCGCTCGTTCGCGGTCGAGGTACAACAGCAGGTTGACCCGTATGGCCTGGTGGCCAAGGCGGGCGTCTGGTACCTGGTGTGCGCCAAAGAAGGACGTATTCGCGTCCATCGGATTTCCAGCCTGTTGGATGCGCGCCTGTCCGACGAGGTCTTTGAACGTCCGGCGGATTTTGACCTGGCCGCGTTCTGGAAAGCATCGTGCGCCGAACGCGAGCAAAATCGCCATCTCTATGCGGTGACGGTGCGCGTTGCGCCGAATTTCATCCCAGCCCTGCCGTGGTACTTGGGCAACAGCATCCGCGCCAGGATTGCGCAAGCGGGACCGCCGGACGCGCAGGGATGGATCACACTGGAACTTTTCTTCGAGTCGCTGGAAGCAGCGCGAGATCGCTTGCTTGACTTTGGAAGAGGCGTCGAGGTGTTGGAGCCTTTTGCGTTGCGCCGAAGCCTCGTGGACATTGCAGAACAAATCGTCGCTCTTTACACACAGAAGCAAACTATATAGATAGAACTCACCCGTGCTCGTACAGCAAAAAGGAGGTCTCGTGCAAACGACACAAGAACTGCCAACGTCTGAGCATTTTGATCTGCACCAGCTTGCTGAGGGCGTCTATGCCGCCATCGCGATCGAGGGCGGAGCGGCGTTCAGCAACGCCGGCATCGTTGACCTGGGCGGCCGCACCCTGATTTTTGACACGTTCGAGAATCCCGAGGCAGCCATAGACTTGCGGGATGCTGCAGAGCAATTGACAGGACGCCCGGCGAGCTATGTCGTCATCAGCCACGCGCATCCCGATCACTGGATGGGCAATCAAGTCTTTGCCGATCACGCTTCCGTCATCACGACACACGACATCCGAGAGCAGATGCTTACGTTTGTCGAACCGATCCAAGCTCTGAAGGCAGACCCGTCAGAGCTTGTAAACGCGATTCGGCAAGATCAAGAACGCCTGGAGACGGAGACCGATGAGCGCAAACGCGCTTCGCTCCGGGTTTCGATCGCTCGTTCGCAGCACGATTTGGATGCACTTGCTAGCCTTGAGCTGCGATTTCCCGACCAGACGTTTGAGGGCAGGCTCGTCTTTCATGGGGCGCGGCGGATGGCGGAGCTGAAAACCCAGGGAAAGGGGCACACGGACAGTGATTGTTATCTGGTTCTGCCGGCGGACAAGGTGGCATTCATCGGCGACCTGGGCTTTTTTGCCAGTCAGCCTTTTATGGTGTACTGCGATCCGCAAGCCTGGATCACGCAGCTTGATGGGATGCAGCAGTGGGACGTTGAGACCTTTGTGCCGGGTCACGGGCCACTGGGAGCCAAAGTGGACCTTGCCTTACAAAAGCAATACATCCAGGTGTTGGATGAGCTGGTCACTCGGGTGATCAAGGCGGGTGGGGCGGTGGAGGATGCGCTGCAACAGCCGCTCCCGGCGCCGTTTGACGCCTGGCTGATAGGTGGGACGAATCGCTTTGAAGCCAATGTGCGTTCTGCTTATAAACGCTTATCGGGTCAGTGAGCCGATCTGTATCCGAAAGGAGGAAGCATGGATTCGAGCAAGCCCTCGTTCGCGGAAGAATATCAGGACGACCGAGCCATCGTGCGCCAGGTCATCAACGATTCCATCGGCTGGGCCTTGACCAAAGATAAAGAAAGGCTCTTTGACATCATGGCACACGACGCCGATTTCTTTATCTTCCATCCCGATTCCAAAAGCACCATCATCGGCTTTGAGGCGTTCAGGCAATTAGCCGAGCGAGCCTGGATGACGGATGCCTTCAAGGCAACCGACTTTTGCCATCCGAGACTTGAGGATCACGTTTTCCGAATCGTGCACCGTCGCCTGGTACTCGTGCTATCTGGACGATCACGGCGAATGGAACGGTCAGCCTGGTGGATGGGATAATGTCCGCTGGACGGGCGTGGTCGAAAAGCGGGATGGCAAATGGGTGACCGCGCAAATGCACTTTTCATTTGCCAAGGATTATAGCGGTTTCCTATCGAGTGTACGGGATGACCACTGTGGTGGTGGCGGATTCGATGATGAAAAGCCTTGATTATGTAGCCTGTGAAATACACCGTTATGTTCACTCGCGCGAAGCGACCCGTACATGCAACTGGAATCCGCTCTAGAACCGTTGGATGGTGATGTTTTCGCTCGTCAAGATCATCGGGAAGAGGAGCGCAAGCAATGTCGCTAGAGACCGCAACTCTGCAAGAAGAACATCTGGATGATGCAGCTGCTTTGGTGTGCGCCCGCTACAAGGCGCTGCGCGAGCGTGTGCCAATCATGCCGTCCAGGTATGAGGAGGTCAGTGTCATCCTCCCGATGCTCGATCACTTGGTCAAGAATTCCCCCGGCGTTGTAGCACTCCAGGGTGGCCGTCTCGTCGGCTTTCTATCGGGGCTGGTGATACCGATGCTTCTGGGCAAGCGCTGTGCCTACAGTCCCGAATGGGCGAACGGCGTCGAGCTAGAAGAAAGCCGGCGAGCCTATGACGAAATGTATGCGCGCCTGTCGGCGCAGTGGGTCGCCGATGGCTGCGTGATGCACGCGGTCACCTTGCTGGCAAACGATCGTCAGGGTATTGAGGGCTGGCAGTGGCTGGGATTTGGGTTCGCAGGAGTAGACGGCATACGAGCCTTGAATCCCGTCGAAGGCGTGACAGCGCAGGTCGAGGTTCGGCAGGCGGGAATAGAGGACGTCGCAACCGTGTCCTTTTTTGTCCAGGCGCTGGAACAACACATGACCTCGGCGCCGATATTCTGGATTCACGATATGGGCGATTGCAGGGAATGGTTGAATGACCCGGCGCAGGCGGTGTGGCTGGCTCATGATGGACAAGAGGCGATTGGATGTATGGCCCTCGGCCCGGCGAATTCGGACGCCTGCGCCATCATCCAAGACGACAAGACTGCCAGCATCACGATGGCGTTTACCCGCGAGAGTGCGCGCAACAAAGGT
>CAYGWJ010000084.1:0-12208 GCA_964353405.1 uncultured Anaerolineae bacterium | reverse complement strand
GCAGCAATCCGACGGCTCCCAGCATCACGGGCCAGCGGCCCATGTCGTCTTGGTGATTGGCCAGGTATTGCGCCAGCACCAGAATGACGAGGACTTTGGCCACTTCGGATGGTTGCACGTCAATAGGCCCCAGATTGAACCAGCGCCGCACGTCGCCGATACGGCTCACACCCAGCGCCAGAGAGACGGCCAGCAAGATCAGCGCGACGATGTAGAGGATGCGATAGATGCTGCCAAAAAGGCGATAGTCAATCGCCGAGACGCCCATCATCACGCCCAGCCCACCGACGACGAACAACATCTGGCGGGTCACCGCGCCGATCAACTGCGGGTCTTCGGCGTTGCGCGTGGCGCTATAGATCATCGTTACGCCATAGCCGGCCAGCAGCATGACGACCAGCAGCAGTATCCAATCAAAGTGACGCCACAAACGTGAATCCGTCATTGTAGAGTTCACCCAGCCCGACCGCTGGCCTTTCTGCGTTTGCCATCCAGGAGGGGGATATCGGCCACCAGCTTGCTTTGGGTGCGACTCTGCGTGAACGTGACTTGCACGTTGGCGCGATCAATCTCCAGATGCTGAGAGATGACGGCCACGATTTCGTCCTTGAGCGTTTCCAACAGGCCCGGCGAGACATTGGCCCGGTCATGAACGAGCACCAACTGCAACCTCTGCTTGGCGACCTCGCGGCTGCTCGGCTCCCGGCGACCTCGAAACAAATCAAACAAGCCGCTCATCCCTGCCTCCCGTCTGAACGTATCATGCGGAAGAACCGCTGAAAGATGTTGGATTGTCCACGCAGCGTTAGGAACGGCACGTCTTCGCCGAGTAACCTGCGGGCAATGTTGCGAAAGGCCAGACCCGCCTGGGATTTTTCGTCCATCGCCACCGGGCGGCCCCGGTTGGCAGAGATCAAGACGGCTTCGTCGTCCGGTATGATGCCGATCAACTCGACCGCCAGGATTTCGAGCACGTCGGAGGTGTCGAGCATGTCGCCGCGGCTCACCACGTCCGGCTTGAGCCGGTTGACGATGAGCTTGGCCGGGTCTTTTTCCGCTGCTTCCAGCAGGCCGATCACCCGGTCGGCATCGCGCACTGCGCTGATTTCCGGGTTCGTGACGATGAGGATCGTATCGGCCGGGGCCATCGCCGTGCGAAAGCCCTCTTCAATTCCGGCGGCAGAATCAATCAACACAAAATCGTGGTCGACGCGCAGTTGATCGCAGATGCGGATGAGGTCGGCCGGCTTGACCGCCGACTTGTCGCGCGTCTGCGCCGCTGGAAGGAGACACAGCTCCGGGAGCCGCTTGTCTTTGATAAGCGCCTGCCGCAATTTGCAGCGGCCCTCCACCACGTCCACCACGTCGTAGACGATGCGGTTCTCCAGGCCCATGACCACATCCAGGTTCCGCAGACCGATGTCGGCGTCCAGGCAGACGACACGCTTGCCCAGCATCGCCAGCGCCACGCCGATGTTGGCGGTCACGGTGGTCTTGCCCACGCCGCCCTTGCCCGAAGTGACGGTTAAGACTTTTCCGGCCATGTTTTTCCTTTCGATTGGCGGGTGGCTGGTCACCGGTCATTGCCTTTCGGATTCCAGGCCACGACTTCGATGCGCCCGCTCTTGACGCGGCCCGTCTCCGGCTGGGCCTTCCGGCGACGCTCGTCCGGCGAGCGAGTGAAATAACGGCCAATGCGAAGCTGTGTGGGAGCCAGGTCGAGCGCGCACACTATGGCTTCGTCATCGCCAAAGGCTCCCGCGTGGACTGTGCCGTGCAGCTTGCCCCACACGACCACGTCGCCCCCGGCAATGACCTCCGCGCCGGGATGCACATCGCCGATGATGACAATGGAGCCGGGGTTGTGCAGGCGCACGCCGGACCGCAATGTCCGGCGCACGATCATCGCCGTGTCAGACGCGTCGGCAGGCTGGGGAGCCACTGCCGGCGCCGGCTCGGGCGTCACGGCCTGCACCGGCGCAGGCTGAGCGCGTTCGATGCGCTCGGGTCGCGCGTCGCGGGCCGGTAATTTGGTATCCAACCCCAGATGAGCTGCCGCGACCTGCGTGGACGTGTTTTCCCCGATAAGGGCCCACAACGTCACATCGTGACGCAAGAGCATGTCGCGCACGGCGCGGATGTCGTCTTCGCTCAGATGCCGCAGGCCCACGACCAATCCCATGCGCGCGCCTTTGAAAAAGGCTGGGCTGGCGTTGAGCCGCGCTTCGAGCTGCGCCAACGCATTGGGCCACGCTCCGAACGATTCCGGCAGCGTGACCACCAGTCCTTCGCGAGTGCCTTTGATGGTGATGGTCTCGGCCGCCACCTCTATCACACCGATTTGCGTCATTGTCCGAGATTATAGCACACTGCGCCTCTAGCGGAAAACGCTCGCAAGTTACAGATTGTGTAATTCTGTAATACGCTGAAAAAGGCGTTTTTTCCAGAAACAATTCCTGCTTCCCGGACGAGTTGTTGGTCCCTCACAAGATGCTCGATCAAGAGCCGGTTAAAAGAAACGGGCGGCACCTCTCCAGGCCGCCCGTTTTTTCCAAGATTGCCGCAATGATAGCACGGGTGTTCTTGCGTGTCAAGTTGGAGGTCTTATCGTGGTATACTTGCAGGTCAATGCTCACATGCCAGGGGGGTAATATGCTAGGCGAGACTCGGTTTGCGTTTGTTGGTTCGGGCGCGATGGCCGAAGCGATGATCAAAGGGCTGATTCAACGCGCGAATGTGGCGCCGGAGCACATCATCGCCAGCGGGCCGAGGCCGGAACGCGGCGACGAATTGAAAACGCGCTACGGCATCCGGGTGACGACGGACAACCTGGCTGCGCTCGAGGGCGCGCAAGTCGTCGTGTTGTCGGTCAAGCCGCAGATGTTGCCGGGGGTGCTCGATCAGCTGGCCGGGCGCATCCCGCCGGATGCGCTGGCGCTGACCATCGTCGCCGGCGCGCGGATGGAAACGATCACGGGCAAGCTGCGTCACGTCGTCCTTGCGCGAGCGATGCCCAACACTCCGGCGCAGATCGGGCTGGGGATGACGGTGTGGACGTGCGCGCCGGGGTTGAGCGAATCACAACGCCAGCAGGCGAAAGCGGTGTTCGGCTCGTTCGGCGAAGAGGTGTATGTGGACGACGAGCGTTACCTGGACATGGCCACGGCGCTCAGCGGCACGGGGCCGGCGTATGTTTTTATCTTTATGGAAGCGATGGTGGACGCGGGCGTTCATCTGGGCTTTTCCCGCCGCGTGTCGGAGCAACTGGTGTACCAGACCGTGCGCGGGAGCGTAGAGTATGCGCGGCAGGCCGGGCGGCATCTGGCGACGCTGCGCAGCCAGGTGACGTCGCCGGGTGGGACGAGCGCCGAAGCGTTGTACCAGATCGAGAAAGGCGGGTTGCGCACGGTGCTCTCACGCGCGATCTGGGCCGCGTATCAAAAATCCAGAAAGCTGGGCAAAGGTGTTGAAGAAGAATAAAAGGGATAGAGCAAGCGATATGAAACTCAACCTACCCGATTTCAAAGCCAAAACTGCTCAAGAGCACATAGAACTGGGCGAAGCCGGTGCGATTCAACTGCTCGACACCGGGCGCGCGTGGAACCTGGCGCCGACCTTGCAGGCTGGCGGAGCCATCATCTTTCCACACCTGGGCATCCGGGCCTGTGGGCATCAAATTGCTGCAGCGGTTCACGCTTGCCTCGATAGCGGCGCGGAGCGTGTGCTCGTGCTCGGCGTGCTGCACGCGCTCACCGATGAACTGCAAGACGCGCGCGTGCGCGTTGCGAATGGCGCGGATGTCACACAAGAAGCTGCGTGGGGCATTCAGGGGCCGGGCCTCAATCGCCGCGAGGATTGGCAGCAAGAGTTTTCACTCTTGCACTTTCTTTTCCTCTGGCAGACCGAGATCAAGCGGCGCGGCATCGCCGGGCCAGAGTTGATCCTGCGCTATCCGTACCTTGCGGGCGGGCGACCTCACATCTTGCCGGGCATCGCAGAATTGCAAGACATGGCTCACAACGCCGTCGTGGTGGCGACGATGGACCCGTTTCATCACGGCATCGGCTATGGCGAGCCGCCGGAAACGGCTCTCTTTCCCGACATGGGCGGACTCGACCATGCGCGGCGGCGCATCAACGAAGGGCTGGCGCTGCTCAACATGGGCGATTACTGGGGCTATAATCAATACTGCGTGAGCGCCAAGAGCGATGGGCGCGACGCAGGCCAGGTGCTGCGCTATCTGCTTGGCCCGCTGGATGGGCACATTCTCGACCTGGCCTGGGAAGACATGGCGCCGGAATATCACTCACCCGATCCCACGTGGGTGTCCGGCGCACTGATCGAATTGCGTCCTGCGCAGCCCGAGCGCACCGATCCCCACTGAGCACTGAGGTGCAGCATGTCGAAACTTGGCACACGCGCAAAACCCGCTATCGTTCGAGTCAAGACGGAAAAACGCGCCGCCGAAATCATGTCCATCTGCAACGAGCATGGCTGGGTATGTATTGTCGGGATCGAGCCGGACAAGCGCGAAGACATCTCGGATGTTGAACGACTCTTGAATCCGGCGCACGCCGACGCCGACGTGAAAACGCCGAACCGCAACGCCCCATGCCCCTGCGGAAGTGGCAAGAAATATAAATACTGCCACGGAGCAACCCCGAAAAAGGGCGCTGTGAAGCAAATGCCAGAAGAAAAGGGCAGCGCCGTGCAGCGCGCAGTGAACAGCGTGCTCAAGCGTTTCAGATTCGGACGGGACCGATGAAGAACGGCACGGTCATTCTCATCAACGGCGCGCCCAGTTCCGGCAAGACCAGCATCGTCTACGCGCTGCAGGGCATTCTAGACGAGCCTTTTCTGGAAGTGGGCATTGACAAGTTTATCTTTATGCTGCCCGACCGCTACCTGTAACGCCCGCTGTGGGATAATGTGATGGGACTGGCGAGCACAGCCGGAGTGACGGGACACACGCTCTTGGCGGGAATGCACCACGCGATTGAGGCGCTCGCGCGGACGGGCGACCCTGCCATCGCCGATCACGTGCTGGTCGAGCCGCAGTGGGTGCGGGAATGTTCTGACCTGTCAAGGAGTGGGAGCATGTCCAGTTTGGATTTCACCATTTTGCGCACGCCCGAAGAACGCTTTGCGAACCTGCCCGATTTTCCCTACCTGCCGCATTACACCGACGTGGGCGGCTTGCGCATCGCGCACGTCGAGGCCGGCCCCGCGGACGCGCACCCCGTGTTGATGCTGCACGGCGAGCCATCGTGGTCGTTCCTGTATCGCAAGATGATGCCCATCGTGGCCTCCGCCGGCCATCGAGTCCTGGCGCCTGACCTGGTGGGATGCGGTCGTTCCGATAAACCCACCGACAAGGCCGACTATTCTTTTCAACGCCATGTGGAATGGATGACGCGCTGGGTGGAGGCAAACGACCTGAACCACATCACATTGGTCTGCCAGGATTGGGGCTCGCTCATCGGCCTGCGCGTGGCCGCCGAGCACCCCGAGCGTTTTGACCGCATCGTGGTGGCGAACGGTGGCTTGCCTATCGGTAGAGAGCTTGGGGCGTCACCCGCTTTCCAGACCTGGCTGGAATTCTCCAAACGCAGTCCCGTCTTTCCGGTGGGCCGCATCGTGGGCCAGGGGTGCAAGACAAAATTAAGCCGGGAGGTCAAGGCGGCCTATGACGCGCCCTTCCCGGATGATTCATACAAGGCCGGCGTCCGCATCTTTCCATCGCTCGTGCCTGTCAAGCCCGATGACCCCGGCGCAGAAGACAACCGCCGCGCGTGGGAGGTGTTTCGCCAGTGGACAAAACCTTTCCTCACCGCCTTTAGCGACGGCGACCCGATCACGCGTGGCGGCGAGCGAATTTTCCAAAAGCACGTGCCCGGCGCGCAGGGCCAGCCGCACGTCACCATCACGGGCGCAGGCCACTTTTTGCAGGAAGATAAGGGCGAAGAGTTGGCGCAGGTCGTGGTCGAGTTTATCGCACGGACAGGCGTAAGCTGACCGGCGCAACCCGCATGATGCTGCGCGTTCGAGCACGGATGACAGGCCGGTTCCGCATTTGGTCATCCGGTGTGAATCATGCTACACTATTGGCGCCGCGCAGTGTTGGAACACTCGGTCATCCTCAGGCCTGGCCGATCCAGGTCGAGACACCGCAGCAGAAAAGGAGAATATGGACACCCTATCCGCCGTTGACGTATTGCTGGTGACCGTGACGGATGTTGAGGCTCGCACGGTTTACGGTTTGGTCAAGCAGAAATTCAACCGCGAGCCGCAGGCACGCTATCGAGGCCCCAAGACATACTATGACCTGGGGACGATTGGCGGGGCCAGGACGTTTATGGTCCGGTCGGAGATGGGCGCTGGCGGGCCAAGCGGATCCCTGGTCACGGTGACCGAGGCGATCTCAGAGTTGTCGCCTTGTGCGGTGATCATGGTGGGAATTGCGTTCGGCGTTGATCCGGACAAACAGGGCATCGGAGACGTGCTGGTCTCCAAACAACTGATGGAGTATGATCTGCAGCGAGTGGGGACAGACGCCATGGGCAAACTGGACTTGATTCCTCGCGGTGATCGTGTGCAGGCTTCGCCCAGGCTGCTGGATCGGTTCCGCGATGGCGAACTGACCTGGGAAGGAGCGAAGGTAAGTTTCGGGCTGATTCTTTCGGGTCAGAAGCTGGTGGACAATGTCGACTTTCGCGAGCAGTTGCGCAAGTTTGAGCGCGAAGCGATCGGCGGCGAGATGGAAGGCTCGGGGCTGTACGCGGCGGCGGAGCTGAAAAAGGTGGACTGGATTCTGGCCAAGGCGATTTGCGACTGGGCCGACGGGAAAAAGTCCGAGGACAAGAAACAGCGCCAGCAACTGGCCGCGCAAAATGCCGCCGAGTTTGTGTTTCACATTCTGGAGCGCGGCGGGCTGGCCGGGGTGGCGACGACCTCATCCACTCAAGCGCCATCCAGCCGCCCCTCGGTCACACAAACGGCCACGGGCACCGGCATTGCCCAGGTCGTCGGCAGTGGCAAGGCGACCGTGAACGTATCGCCCGGCGGTTCACTGCCGCCCCAACTTACGCTGGCCAGTCGCACCGGCCTGCGGCAGAACCTCGAGCGACTTTTTAGCGTGAGCGAATTGCAAAACATTTGCTTCGACATGGGCATCGAGTTTGAAAACCTGCCCGGCGAGACCCGGTCAGATAAAGTGCGCGCATTGATCGAACTGTGCGAGCGCACCGAACGGATAGATGAGCTATTGGGGCATTGTCGCGCACAGCGACCCAAGGCCACGTGGAATGTCGAATACGAATAACCCTCCGACATTGACGCCCGCCTCCCAGACGGCGGCGGGCACCGGCATTGCGCAGGTCATCGGCAGCGGCAGTGCGACCGTCAACTATTACGCGCTCGCCCGCCCCAGGCCCGTGAGCGCAGCCGAGTTGGCCCAGGCGTGTGCGCAGCTCGAAGCCCTCCCGCTCGACGGCCTGCCCGACCCGGCCCCACTGCCGTCTGGCTCGCGGATGCCACACAGCCGCAATCCGCTCTTTGTGGGCCGCGCCGACGAGCTGCGGCAGTTGGCCCGCCTGCTCAAGGGCGGCGGCACGGCGGCCATCGGGCCGGTGGGCGCGACCGCCGCGGCGACGGGCCTGGGCGGGGTCGGCAAGACGCAACTGGCCGTCGAGTTTGCGCATCGCTACGGCCAGTACTTTTTCGGCGGCGTGTTCTGGATCAGCCTGGCCAGCCGCGAGTCCGTGCCGGCCGAGGTGGCGCAGTGCGGCGGCGCGGGCGGGCTGGACCTGCGCGCGGATTTTGGCAACTTGAAATTGGACGAGCAGGTGGCGGCGGTGCTGGCCGAGTGGCAGAGCGGCCTGCCGCGCTTGCTGGTGTTCGATAACTGCGAAGACCCCGCGCTGCTGGCCCAGTGGCGGCCGCCCACGGGCGGGAGCCGCGTCCTGGTGACGAGCCGCCGGGCGGACTGGGAACCGGCGCTGGGCGTGCGCGCGCTGGCGCTGGACGTGCTGGAGCGAGCCGAAAGTATCGCGCTCCTGTTCCAGTTCCGGCCCGACCTGACCGGCGCGAACGCCGACCTGGGCGCGGTGGCCGCCGAGTTGGGCGACCTGCCGCTGGCGCTGCACCTGGCCGGCAGCTATTTGCGCCAATATCGCCACAGCCCGCTGGGACGGCCCGGCGCGTTGCTGGAGGAATTGCGCCGGCCCGCCCGGTTGGAACATCCGGCGCTGCAGGGCGCGGGCGCGCAGATTTCGCCTACAGGTCACGCGCATCACGTGTTCCGCACGTTTGCGTTGAGCTATGAGCAGCTCCAGCCCGCGGACGCGACGGACGCGCTGGCGTGCCAGGCGCTGGCGCGCGCGGCCTGCTTTGCGCCCGGCGAGTTTATCCCGCGCGAGTTGCTCACCGGCACGCTGGGCGCGAAGCGGGGCGAACAGCCCGAGGCCGCCCGGCGCGCCGAGGATGCGCTGGCGCGGCTGGTGAGCCTGGGCCTGGTGGAGGACGATGCGCGCGGCGCACTCCGCCTGCACCGCCTGCTGGCCGCATTTGTGCAACAAGCCACGCTTGATGCTGATGCTTTTGACGCGGTAGCCGAAACACTGATGGGTGAAGCTAGCCGCATCATCGATACTGACTCGACTACCTTCTTGCGGCCGTGGGCCGAGCACTTGCGTCATGTAGCCGAACGCGCCGAAGCGCGTGCCCATACCCAATCCGGTATACTGTGGAATAAGTACGGCGTCTATTTGTGCATAGAAGCCGATTACACCAGGGGGCGCGAGGCTCTTGAGCGAGCGCTGAAGATTGATGAAGCCGTCTTTGGTCCCGACCATCCCAATGTCGCAACCGATGCCAATGACTTAGGCCTTGTGCTGCTCACACTGGACGACTATGCAGGAGCACGCGCAGCTTATGAGCGCGCGCTAAAGATTGATGAAACCGCCTTCGGTCCCAACCACCCCAATGTTGCCAGAGACCTTAGTGGCCTGGGTTATTTACTGAAAGACCTGGGCGACTACATTGGAGCGCGAGCGGCTTGTGAGCGCGCGCTAAAGATTTACGAAACCGCCTTCGGTCCCAATCATCCGAAAGTCGGCTATGCCATCAAGAAACTAGGTGGCGTGTCATTGGTACTCGGCGATCATGTTGCGGCGCGAGCAGCTTATGAGCATGCGCTAGAGATTGATGAAGCAGCCTTTGGTCCTAACCACCCTCAAGTTGCTCTCAGCCTTGTGAATCTAGGCTATGCGCTATTACGAATGAACGACTATGCCCGGGCGAAAGACGCTTTTGGACGTGCACTTGAGATTAGGGAGGTTGTTCTGGGTCCAAACCATCCAAGTGTCGCTGCTGTCGTTGCTGGGCTAGGCTCGGCCCTGTCTGGGTTGGGCAATTATGGTGAGGCCCGGGTGGCATATGAGCGCGTACTGAAAATAACCGAAGCTACCCGCGGCTTACAGCACCCCGAATTCGCTATGCAGCTCGGAAACTTTGGCGAGACACTTGTGCGGATGTGCGACTACGCTGGGGCGAAAGACGCTTTTCAACGGGCTTTGACAATATATGAAGTCGCTGTAGGGTTCGACCACCGCTATGTTGCTAGAACAGCAAACGATCTGGGCGAATTGCTGTACATCACCGGCGACTATACCGGGGCGCGGGCGGCGTTTGAGCGGGCGTTGAAGATTGGCGAAGCGACGTTCGGGCTGGAGCATCCCGACGTGGCGAGAAGTGTCAACAACCTGGGGAAGGTTATGCAGGCGCAGGGCGACTTGGCGGGCGCGCGGGCGGCCTATGAGCGGGCGCTGCGGATTGACGAAGCGGCCTTGGGGCCGGAGCATCCGAGCACACGGACGGTGAGAAACAATTTAAAAGCTTTACCCACAGGCGACAAGCAGGCAACCCTCTAGTTTGAGTGAATACGAATTTCCTTTTTCTCCACGAAGGGCACGAAGACACGCGAAGGGAAGGAAAAAAACTTGGTGTCCCTTCGTGTTCTTTGTGGAGAACTTATCATCCCCCCACCGCGCGCACTAGCCCCGGCAACACCGCACTCGCCGGCCCGCGCAAGACAGACGACTATGAGCGAGGCAACCGCGTCCGCATCATCAGTGCGCGAGAGCTCACTCGTACGGAAAGAGAAGCGTATGAACGAGGAAACTAGGACCGAGATGGACGACGAATTGCGCCCAGAGTACGATTTGTCCAAATTGCTCAAAGATGGCGTGAGAGGAAAATACGCTGAACGATATAAAGCAGGCACAAATCTTGTGCTGTTGGCCCCGGATGTGGCACAGGCTTTTCCAAGTGAGGAAGCAGTGAATGAAGCTTTGCGGCTGGTGATACAGCTCGCCAAACTTTTAATCAGAACTGAGGCCGAGGCGTCAAAAGCATGATGGATGCCAGACCCATCCGCGCACCGCGCGCACTAACTTCGGCAACACCTCGCCCGCCGGTCCGCGCAGGACAAAGGTCGCGCGCGGCGTCAGCGGCGTTTCGGCTGGATTGATTTCCACCACAACCGCGCCGCGCCGCAATGCCTCGTAAGGCAGTGAAGCGGCTGGTTCCACCACGCTCGATGTGCCCATCGAAAAGAACACGGCACACGAGCGTGACGCCTCAATCGCCGCTTCAAGTGCGTCCGCCGGCTCCGCCGGCAATGATTCGCCGAACCACACCACGTCAGGCCGCAGCAGTCCGCCGCAACGCGGGCAGCGCGGCGGAACCTCACCCGTGTCAGCCCAGGTCTCGACCACCACATCCTCGCGGAAGCATTTGGTGCGCGTAATGTTGCCATGCAACTCGATCACGTTCCGGCTGCCTGCGCGGCGATGCAGGCCATCCACATTTTGCGTGACGAGCGTAAATTGCGGCACGCGCGATTCCATCTCGGCCAAGGCCAGGTGACCGGGGTTCGGGTCGGCCTGCGCCACCCTCTCGCGCCGCCAGGCGTACCACTCCCATACCAGTTTGGGATTGCGGCGAAAAGCATCCGGCGTCGCCAACTCTTCAGGACGATATTTGGCCCACAGTCCCGTCTGCGCGTCGCGGAACGTGGGCACACCGCTTTCCGCCGAGACGCCCGCGCCGGTCAGCACGGCGATATGGCTGGCTGTTGACATGCCACTCGCTTTGCCTTACAATGAAATGGAATGACGCTTTGCGGCTAATGTGGTGATGACCTTCACCTTGGAGCCTACCATGAGACTGCTACTACTTGTCGTCGCTGTCTTGCTTGTCGGGTGCGTCGCCCAACCCGCGCCAGTCGCTACGCCGCGCCGAACCCAAACGCCGACCCCTACGCCGCTCCCCACCGATACGCCTGTGCCAACGGCCTCGCCCACCGACACGGCTAGACCCACCCCAACCAGACCGACCCCAACCGGGTCACCGACTTTTACGCCTGTGCCGCCGAGCCGTACGCCGCTGCCCACCGTTACCCCCGGCTCGTCCTTCTTTCGCGCGGACAAGACGCAACTGGCCGCGGGCGAATGCACCCTACTGCGCTGGGATGTGGACCACGTCAAATCAGTCTTTGTCAACCTGGGCAAGCGCGATCTGCTCGTGAGCGGACATGCTGCGACCATGGTTTGCCCGGATGCATCTTTCCAATACCGATTGCGCGCCGTCGGCAAAAACGGCGTAACACAGCACTACACCCTCAGGGTGACCGTTGACGCATGTGGCCCTACTGCCGTCATCTCCCGCTTCGACGCCAACGCTTCCGGCATCAAGCCCGGCGAGAGTGTGACGTTCTCCTGGGACGTGGCGTGTGCGCAAGCCGTTTTCTTCAAAGAAGGTGGCAGGCAACGCCAACCGGTGGGCGGCCACGATTCGAGAGAAATGCAGCCCAACACGACGACCACCTATCGGTTGATTGCCGTTGCAAGCGATGGCAGCCAGGTCAAAGAGGATATCACGATCCAGGTGCCCCCCTGATTTGTGCAAGTCATTCCCCCATTGCGGTCAAACGAAGGAGACCATCCATGTGTGAATTCTGCGCCGAACACGGCGAGGGCCAAGCCTGGTACCTCACGATGAAAAACTATTCCCAGGAATTTCTCTCGCAGCCTGAACGACGAAAACACATTGTTGATTTTTTCCAGCACTATGAAGTGAGCCTGGCGCAGTCACTGCCGATGCTCGATTCGATCCAGGCGCTGCCCTTTGTGCCCGACCTTGTGACGCC
>CAYGWJ010000083.1:0-8520 GCA_964353405.1 uncultured Anaerolineae bacterium | reverse complement strand
GGGAAACGCCCGCAACGGCTCGAACATATCCACGCGCGGGTAAGCCATGATGAGCATGATTGCCTCCAGAGGTAATTTGTTGCCCATGATACCACTGGAGGCGCGAAACTTGCCCGACAAGAGTTTCCAGACAGAAACTAGAGTAGCGCAAGCGCTGGTCCGAACGTCTAAAAGTTCCATGCCCATCATTCCACCAGATGTCGGCCTGCTCCACACCGGCGATCAGAGCATCCAGGTTGCCATCACCATTCAAGTCTTCCAGCCAGACTGCGGTGGTCGGGCTGCCGGCGATCTTTTGCCCGGCGGAGGCGAATACGCCGGTCTTTTCCCCTTGCGCACCGCCCTGGTTGATCCACACCAGCGCCCCGAGCCGAGTCCCTACCACGGCATCCAGGTCGCCGTCGCCGTCCACGTCACCCAGGGCAACAGAGGTACTGTCGGTTTCGCCCAGCCTCTGGCCAGAGTCGGAGAAGTTGCCCGAGCCGTCGTTCAGAAGGACCCGGTTGGCCAGGCTGCTACCTTCGCCGAGTGTCGGCGTCCCAATGGCTGCCAAGACGTCCAGATCACCGTCGCCATCCAGATCTCCCAGAGCGGCGGCCCGGATGGGTAGGCCGTCCAGCTCCTTGAGGCTCAGGGTGTTGCGTACCAGCCAGCCACTCGGGCCCCACTCGTTGATCCACACCCACGAGGAGGATGGGATATTGCCAGAGTCGTCAGGCGGCTTTTGGCTGGGCCCAAAACAGCAGCCGGCGACGAAACCGTCCACCTTGCCATCGTTGTTCAGGTCGCCCAAGACGACCGAACCGCCCATATCCGCGTGTCCGTGCCATTGAGTAGGTGGAAAGGTAGAGTTATTGGTCTTGAACACTCCGACCTTCCCCCCTTGGGCGCCGCCCTGGTTGAGGGAGAGTGTCAGATTATATCCATCCAGGACGAGGAGATCGGCATCCCCGTCGCCATCCACATCGCCGGCGGCAGCCGAAAAGCCGCCAGGCAACTCTTGGTTGCCAGGGGTAAATTGCCCCCCACCCTGGTTGAGCCACAGGCTTATTCCAGCATATGATTCATCCTCGGATTCCCATCTTGTGCTCCCGACGACCACATCCAGGTCGCCATCTCCGTCCAGATCAGCCATGTCGGTGGCGTGGTGATAGGTCCCCAGCCGATCCGATAACCGCAACGTGACATAGATTGCACCTAGGCCCAGGACTAGGACCACCAGTCCAAAGGCTGCCAACATTCCGAACAGTTTGGCGGATCGTGATTTGGCCTGAGATACGCTTTCCTTAACCATGCGGGTTCTCCCTCTGGTCGCCTACCCGCAGAATAGGCTATCGATATGTCGGTTACCTACAGCAAAGAAAAACAGCCGCGCCGGAAGCACGAGTGAGAGAGCAGCCCGTGTCGCTTCACCACCAGCGCACTCCACACCCGCCCCGGTGCCATCTTGCGGCGACTATCGCCCAAAGGTGGCACACCACCAGATAATAAACCTGCCACCTTTTCCACATTTCGTAAGGTGCGGCATAGCCCACCATTCGCACAAGTCGGTCGGTTTAGGTGGCCGTGCCCACCCTACAGGACTAGGCCTTTTGGTAGTAGATTCGCCCCCAATTGGAGTTGATCCTCTGGTTGAACAGTACAAGGCCGTCGACCAAGACAAAGCCGCCGTTCAACAGGTCTTCCCAGCGGCCGTTGGTCGAGAAGGGGATGTCGATCCGCTGGTCCAAGTCAGAGTAGTTGACGACGATGATAAAGCGCTCGAATCCGCCGCCTTCGGCCTGCCCCCAGCGGTGATAGACAACCACGTCCTGATCGGGAAAGACGCCATAGCCGTCCGGATGGTTGGACGGGTAGGGAAAAAAGTTCGGCGAGCGCAGCGACGGATACCCCTTGCGGATGTCGATCAACCGCTTGTACAGCCCAAACAGGCTCTTGCCGATGCTGTCTTTGCCGAGCGGACTGTCGCTTTGCCAGCGCAGCGGCCGCGGCACCACCCGACCAGGGTCGCTTCCCGGCAAGAACTCTTCCTGGCCGAACTCCTGGCCGTTATGGAGCATCACCGTTCCCGGCGAGGTCAGGAGCGCGATCGCCGCCGGCTGAGTCTTGAACCAACGGCCCCTGCCGCCCACCTCATGCACGATCGCCGAATGATCGTGATTCTGGATATAGGTCACCGGCCCCTTGCCTGATGCGAAATCCAGGTTGGCATTGAGGATGCGCAGGATCTCGGCGTCGAGGTTGCCGTTGCGGCCGTACTGGAAGTGCTTGAACATGAATGGATCGAACCAGCACCCGGTGGCGCCAATGTCATTGGTGTCGCCGATCGCCTCGAATCGGTTGTCGGTCAGGTGCTCGATGAACAAGGCGACGTTCGAGCGACCGGTGTTGTTGAGATACTGATTGAGATCGGCGATCAGTTTGGCGATGCCGACCCCGGAATCGCCACGGCGGAAGAAACCGAGGGTGTAGTCGAAGCGAATACCGTCGATCTGAAAGCGATCGAGCCAGTAGATGCATATGTCGCGGATGAATTCCTCAACGCATTTGTTCTGATAGTCCAAGTCATCGAAAAAGCCGACACCCGCGAAGGAACCAATGAATGGGGAGTCGGACGGTACCTGGTAGAGCCAGAGATAGGGGAAACCCTTGTTAGGGTCGTTGCCGGCCCGGACGTGGTTGAATACACCGTCCATGATCACGTGCATGCCGCGCCGATGCAGGTCGTTGATCAATTCCATGAGCTTGACCAACTTATCAGCCGGGTTGCCCGGGTCGTTAACATACCGGTACTCGACCGAGAAGAACGATACCGGATCATATCCCCAACTGAACTCTTCACTTCCTGGCCAGGCGGTCCAGGGCATGAACTCGACCGCATTGACGCCGAGATCCTGAAGATAATCCAGACGCTCCCGGAAGGCATCGACCGGCGCCTTGTTGCCGCGGAACTCTCTGGTAAAGTCGTCGAGGTGTGTTTCGTAGATGATCAGATCCCGAGGCGGCAGTCGTCGGACAATCGGCTGGACCACGGTCCGGTTGCCGCCGATGACGAAGGCCGAGTTTTCGTTCTCGTCGTTGCCACCATACTTTGTAATGGGATCGGAGACCCAACGTAGCGTACCGTTCTCGAACTCGACAAAGTACTTGTACTGGTAATAGCCCTCCGACAGGTCACGATCGATGGCAAGCTTGTACAGCCAGCCGTTCGGATGTTCGAACTTTTGCATCTTGAAGTTGTTGTCAAGCTGCCAGTTCTGGCTGCCGGCGACGCCTTGAAAGTCGCCGCGAACGTGGATCTGCTTGATTCGGGGCGAACCACCACGGACGTACTGGCTCGGATCCCGCGTGTTATCGGGCAAGAACAGATTGAACTCGACCCGAGGGCCTTGCACGACAGCGCCGAATTTCTCGTACATGTTTCATACCTCCATACCATTGATCATCAGTGTGAAGCACAAACGACCGAAAGGCGGCCTAACGGACAGGAGCTAAGTTGCAGCGCACAAATAGCTCAAACCGCACTACAGCTGCCGAGTTCCGCTTTAGCCTTGCCTAACCGCGAATGGTTGCGCCGTCAGCCTGAGCGACTCGTTAGGCGGCCCCACGTGTGTGAATGTTTCGTTCGAATCCTTCACTTGCCCTTGGAGAATTCGATCAACTCAATCGGAGCACCATCGTCGACGATCATCGCAACCCGTACGCCGCTTGACGGCGAGCTGATGTCACCTAACATTGTGCATCCCTTGAGTGCCATTTCGAGGTCATCCACTTCAAATGCAATATGGGGAACTGTGCGAACGAGTTCATGCACTTGGCATTCGGGCTCGAAGCGCATCCACTCAATGCCATAAGGACTTGAGTCGAAACCGCACACAAACACCTTTAAATGCTCGAGATACTGCTCGCCGGGATGGGGGATCGATGTTGGGATCCCGAGATGATGATATTTCCAGCCAAGACGCGAAATTGCGGATGGCTGTTCGTGGTCTTGTCGCCTCTTTGTCAAGTTGACCTCTTTGTAAAAGGCAGATGCTGTCGGCATACCCCGCCGCGGGGCGGCCTAACACAAAAATCAGCCGCCGAGGTACGAGGTCGGCTGGATTGCCTTGTTGGGCCGTCTGATTGTCCATTGGAGCATTTCTAACGCCACTTGTGTCCGCAAGAAAGGCATTGCGGTTTATGAACACATATTAGCTCACTGCACTCTGGACAGGTCCACCTTTCCTTTTCGTTTCTAAGGAAATGCCTTATGCCGAACTTGTTTATGTTCTCGAGATTATCAATCATACTCATGCCATATTTGGTTCTGTACCGCTTATCCAGATGGTTCAGTTTATCACAAGGAAAGCTGTCACAACTGAAGCAGTACCTGACTCTACCTTGCACAATCTTCTCACAGTTCTTGATTCGGCACGTGACGCAGGCTTTCGATTTGGCACTGTCGTCGCCTCGGCAACCGGGGCATGCCTTCTTGTCTCTTGTATATGCGCGACAGAGGCGACAGTTCATTCCGCAGGGAGCGATCAGCGTCGTGCGAATCGTATTTGTCTTTGTCGATCTTGTTTGCGTCATGTCTTTATTCCTGCAAAGGCTTGCATGGGTGATTCCGTTTTGAGGCCCAACGTTTAAGGATTCATGCGGCGCGGTGGTAGCAAACCCGCCCGCGTCGCAACGCGCAACCGGTTAGCTCGTGCGCGTGGACGAAGCGAGCGAAAGCCGCCCGGCACGCGAAGCGTGAACGTAATCCAGAGTTGAACTAAGCCGGTCGAGGTGGGTACCCACTTTGGAATTTAAGCCACACACCACGCGCGACGTGACGGGCTACGACGAGCCACTGAGGAATATTGTACTCCCAAACGCGGGCGTGAGACAAGTGGCAAATTGCACATAGCCGGCTGGCTGAGGCCAGTGCAAGACGAACCGAGATTACACGAACGACGGGGCGGCCATATTTTTCGGTGAGGCGACAAGGGTGACCGGCAGGGCAGTGTAGGCGGATTGTGCCGAGCGGCGCGAGACACAGGGAGGTGGTTTGAGGGAAATGGTTCATGGGGGCGCACGTCCAAGGGGCGGGAGTGTTATTTTTTTGGGGGGGGACTGGATGTATTGGGGCGCACAGTTGGGGCGTGACCCAACCAAGCCGAAACGGGTGATACGGTTGTTAAAGCAGCAGCACGGACGTTGCCCGCACTGCGGATTGCGTTTCACGACAGAGGACGTGCTCGAAGTGCATCATCGGGACGGCAACCACAACAACAATGACCTAACCAACCTTGTCCTGTTGCACGCCCACTGTCATGATGTTGCCCACTCAAAACGGTATCAATGACAATGACCTTTCGACTGAAGAGCCGGATGACGGAAAACTGTCACGTCCGGTTCGGAAACGGCGGCGGGGCGGGCGACCGCTCCGCCGACCGTAACTTGGGCGGTGTCACCAGCTCACCCCACACCCACATACATCGCAGCACCCATCGCCCCTAGCAGCAGAATCGTAGTCGCCACAGTAACAAGCCACAGTCGCCGATCCATACGGAACATCGGCAGGCCCATCAGCAGAATCGCACCGAAGAAAAGCAGGAGATAGGGTACGAGAATGCTGTAGCGCATCGGAGACCGAAACTCGACCGGCCAGACATAGTCCACGACCACCATGAGTGCAACGAATGCGAGGTACACCGCCGGGCCACCCCATTGCCGCCAACCAGCTCGCGCACGCCCGAAAGCGACGATGGCTAGAGTTGCCGGGACGGCGAGCGCGATCATCACGTAGCCAAGGATGTGATTGATCGTCATGCTGTTGGTGTACACCCGCGAAAGGAACCCCGCCGCCTGCAGCACATTGACAGCATTTACCACGCCCCACACGGTAAGTGCTGCCCACCAAGGATTGACACGCGTCTGAGCTTTCATGTTATACCTCCCGGCGTATAGCACCCCAAGGTCACTTTTTTTCGATTGCGCGTTGTGGATGCGTAACTATATTGGCAATGATTTGGACAACAAAAAGACCAAGCAAGATAATCCCGCCTATCAAGGAATAATATTTCCATGTCATTACCACAAATCCATAATTCATCGAGATGTAGAGCGCGACATATGGCACCAACTGTTTCCAATCCATTTTCTCTCGGAATGGAATCTTCAATATCCAGTCATACAGAGCTTCGATCACCAGAAATGCCAAAAAGATTCCTAGAAAGACAGTGTATTGCGGTGCCTTCTGTTCCTGTTGAACGAGGAAAATTGCGTAGATGGCCGGAATCGCTAATAAGAGATACATCCATCCGATTTTTTGCAGAAGGGCAAAATGATTCTTACGAATAAGAAAGATGAAAATCAGAAATCCATTGTTCGCAAGACCTAGCGCGAAAAAGAATGGCTCAAGCATTTTGAAGCTCCTTCTGTTTTTATTGCACGCTTGCTGTTCCAGCTTCTGTTTAAGCCGCCCAACGCTCCGCATCACCCGCGCGGCGCGGTCGTCGGCCTGAAACCAATGTTGAGACAGAAACCAGCCAAACCCTGAACGCTCGTTGGCTGAGGCGCGGAGCGCCGCGTCGGGTGCATGCGGTTGTTAGGCGCACTTTACCTGACGCATTACCTGACTTACCCGCAATTGACATACGTGATTGGGTTTTGCGAATTTTGGCTGAAGTAATCTTCAACCGACTTGAGCAGATATTTTGCCCGTATTCTACGCTCGGCCAACTGGCCAACAAATTCCCATCGGTCTGGGGCGTCTAAATCGTTTGGATTGCGAGTGCTGAAAGTTGTACCCGCAGGGAACCAGTGCTCGATTTTATAGACTTCGCGCACTATTCCTTCGTAAACGGCAAAAGCATACTTTGCCTTGTTTCTGTTTTCGCCTACGCGCCAGATGCCACGGGTTGCGTCGTATAACTCTATATCGCTCAGTCCATATCGGTACAACTGATTTATTCGGATGAGAATGGCTGGCTCTTCTATTTTGGCACTTTCTCTCTCATAAAGCGAAGTCAATTGCTCAACACTCATTCGGCCATAGTAACCGCTTCGCCATCCCCGAACATTGTTGGCAAGATTCTGGACTCCAATTACATCAATCACAGCGGCTTCAATACAATAGGCGGTTTCTTCATCAGGCAAGCCATGAACCAATATTTCGATCTGCGGCTCTTCGCCGTGAGCGCGGATTTCTCTAATGATGCTTACTTTCTGGCTTTCGCTCTCGTCTCTCAAATGGTCAAAAACTCGATTGCCCTTACCCTTGCCGACGTAAAAAATCGAACCGTTTAGCGGATTGATATACAGATAGATGTAGTAACCTAGTTTTTCAATGACACTCACTGAAAGTTTATTGCGGCTCATATTTTGAAGCCCCGTTGCGTTTGAGTGCGCCTAACGTTCCGTATCACCCGCGCGGCGCGAACATCGGCCTGAGACCCCGGTTGAGACAGAAACCAGCCAAACCCTGAACGCCCGTTGGCTGAGGCGCGGAGCGCCGAGTCGGGTGCATACGGTTGTTAGGCAGCATTAATATCTTGGAGTACAACATGGCACGAGATTCTTGACCGGCCGGCTACTACCAAGGGCAAATAAGACAACCCTGCCACTACAACTTTGCCTCAACCGATACCCTCCACATCAACGGGAATGAAGTAACCACGCACCAACGGCTTTGCCGTTGACCTGGGTGCATTCCCGTTGTGCGTACCTACTCCAACGCAAGCACCGCCCTTCGGACAGCGTTATTGTGAATCTCGGTCTAATTCGTTCCGCCATCTTGACAATACCAGAACGTCAAGCCCCAAGGCGAGCCCCACCCCAACCGCATTAGCCACAAAGTCAACTGGATCGTACACGTTCGTCATTACGCCGAATCCATTCGTAGCCTCAAAGAGTTCTACGACCAGAAGAGCAATGCCCACAGTCACTAGCATCCCATATCGCCAGCCAGAGGTCAAAATCCTAACCACAAAATATACGGCAAACGAGGCCGAGACGTTGCCACCGTAGCCGTGGATAATCTCCACAAAGGGACCAAAGTAATGCCTCTTGAGTACAAGTGCCGCAACGCCCAAGAGAACAAAAAAAACGTTACGCGCCTTGGATGTCTTGGCCATCAATGAATCTCCATCGGCATCAGTTGGACAAACACGACTCATCTAGCGGAAGTGCTGCCTAACGCTCGGGTTCAGCCGCGTTGCGGAGCGCAGCGAAGCAACGTCGGCTGCAACCCGTTGTTAGGCGGCAATTCTAGCAAGTTCGACTGACTTTGGCCATTTCAGTTTGCCCACGGTTAGCCACGGTGACCGTAGCCACGATTACCCACAACACAGCAGCCCGTGCGAGGATATAGGTCAAAAGCCCCCATCCTGTCAGCGGAGGATCGAAGAGTATCATCGCGGCCACAAGACTCACATGCATTAACATCACAACGAGTAGGCTTTCAGTACGATCATAAACCCATACCATGAGTATTCTGTAGGCTGGCAACCAAGAGAAAAGGCGTACGAGCAGGATGGCCAGCGGGAATGC